>CAIUXU010000120.1 GCA_903903205.1 uncultured Syntrophobacterales bacterium | reverse complement strand
CGGCCACGCTCTTCGCGCCTTCGCGGAATATCGCCTGGGCCAGAATCGTTGCAGTGGTGGTTCCGTCGCCGGCGACATCGCTTGTCTTGCTGGCCACTTCCTTCACCATCTGGGCGCCCATGTGTTCGAACCTGTCCTCAAGCTCGATCTCCTTGGCGACGGTGACGCCATCCTTGGTGACTGTCGGAGCGCCATAGCTCCGGTCAATAATCACGTTCCTGCCCTTGGGACCGAGTGTTACCTTAACCGCATCCGCCAGGGTGTTAACCCCTTTGAGAATGGATCTCCTTGCATCTTCGTCGTACTGAAGTACCTTTGCTCCCATGTATCTGTCCTCCTTCTTATATGATCAATTGATTATTTCTCCAAGATGCCGAGGATGTCGTCCTCACGCATGATCAGAAGCTCAACGCCGTCGATCTTCACCTCGGTCCCCGAATACTTGCCGAAAAGGATCCGATCACCCGCCTTGACATCCGGTTTGATCAGCTTGCCGTCATCGGCCGTTTTGCCTTTCCCTACGGAAATGACCAGCCCTTCCATCGGCTTCTCTTTGGCCGTGTCTGGAATGATAATTCCTCCCTTGGTTTTCCCTTCCTCTTCAACCCGCTTTACGATCACTCTGTCCTGCAATGGCCTGATTTTCATACTCCAACTTCTCCTTCCTTCAGTTAATTATATTTACCAATCATCTTATGACCTCGTTCTGCCCGGCTATGATAAGCATCTATTTTCCGCTGTCAAGGCGAGCCGAATAAATTTTTTGTTGGTGAAGCAGACGTCAAAAGAGATGCTCCGTCAGTTCTTTCAGGGAACGGATCGGGATCAGTTCGATGTTTTTCCCCTGCCGACTTTCGCCCTGTTGCGTTCGCGGCAAAATACAGCGCGTAAAGCCCATCCTGGCTGCCTCCTTGACCCTGATCTCCGTCTGGGAGATCCCCCGGATCTCTCCCGTCAGGCCGACCTCTCCGAAGACGACGGTGCCGGTTGCAATCGGCCGGTTCAGGAAGCTGGAAGCCATCGCGGCTACAATTCCCAAATCAATCGCCGTCTCATCGACCTTCACCCCGCCCGCCACATTCAGAAAAATGTCGCTGCTTCCGAGGTGGATACCGCAGATTTTGTCCATGACGGCTGTCAGCAAGGAGACGCGGTTGTGGTCCACGCCGATCGCCGTCCTTCTCGGCATACCGAAACTGGTTGAACTCACCAGGGATTGGACCTCGATCAAGATCGGCCGGGTTCCCTCCATGCTCGGCACGACCACCGACCCCGCCGCCCCCTCCGGCCGCTCCGCCAGAAAAAAGGCCGAGGGGTTGGCTACCTCGGTGAGGCCTGTGTCCCGCATCTCGAAGACCCCGATCTCGTGGGTCGGGCCGAAGCGGTTCTTGATCCCCCGAATGATTCGGTACGCATGGCCAGAATCCCCTTCAAAATAGAGGACTGTATCGACCATGTGCTCCAAAACCTTCGGCCCGGCGATCGAACCATCCTTCGTAACATGGCCGACAAGGAAAACCGGGATGCCCGTCCTTTTGGCAAGGAGGATCAGTCTCCCCGACGCCTCTCGCACCTGACCCACGCTCCCGGGTGCGGAGGAGAGGACGGAGGAATAAACGGTCTGGATCGAATCGATGACGACAGCGGCGGGTTTGACCTCCTCAATACGTTTCAGGATATTCTCCAACTCGACCTCGACCAGGATCAGGAGATCCTTTGCGGCGGCGCCGAGCCGCTTCCCCCGAAGCTTGATCTGCCGGGCCGACTCTTCACCAGAGATATAGAGAACCGTCAAGCCCCGAACGGCCAACTTCTGCATGACCTGGAGAAGCAGCGTCGACTTTCCGATGCCGGGATCGCCTCCGACCAGAATCGCGGATCCGGCAACGATTCCGCCTCCAAGAACGCGGTCCAGTTCGGCAATCCCTGTCCTGAGCCGTTCTCCCTCGTCGGCAGTGATGGTATCGATCGACTGGGGAATGCCATCGAAACCGACATCAGTCGAAGAGGCAGCAGCGGTGTCCCGGATCTCCTCCTCGACAAAACGGTTCCATTCGCCGCAGGAAGGGCAGCGGCCAAGCCATTTTGTCGACTGCTGACCGCAATTCTGGCAGAAAAACATGGTTTTGATCTTTTTCACGGGGAACCCTCACTTCCGCCGTGATAAATACCTTTTCCCCCTTCCGGCGTCAATATCCAAAAACGCTTGAGTAATCATCTCAATGCTGATATGTCTCTTCGCCGTTTGCTTTACTTCACGAAAGGAGCCGCTCATGAACAATCCCAATTTCGCCTCCGGCCCCTGCAGCAAGAGACCGGGATGGAGCGTCGATGCTTTGGCAAATGCTGCGGTCGGGCGTTCCCACCGTTCCACCCCGGGAAAGGAAAAACTGCTGCGCGCCGTTCAGGAGACAAGGCGGATCCTCGGGATCCCGGAAAATTATCTGATCGCTGTTATGCCCGCTTCAGACACCGGGGCCTTCGAAGCCGCAATATGGAGCCTCCTGGGCGCCCGGCCAGTCACGGTTCTGGTCTGGGAGAGCTTCTCCGAAGGATGGGCCACGGATATCGCCAAACAGTTGAAATTGAATCCCACGATTTTGCGTGCCGATTATGGGAAAATTCCCGATCTCGGTGCGGTCGATTGGGAAAGCGATGTTGTCTTCGTTGCGAATGGAACGACAAGCGGTGTGAAGATTCCGAACTGGAACTGGATCCCGGCCGATCGGAAGGGCCTCTCACTCTGCGATGCCACCAGCGCCGTCTTCGCCATGCCGATCGACTGGAAGAAGGTCGATGTGGTAACCTTTTCCTGGCAGAAATGCCTCGGCGGTGAAGCGGGCCACGGGATGCTGGTGCTTGGCCCCCGTGCTGTGGAACGTCTGGATTCCTACGATCCGCCTTGGCCGCTTCCGAAGATTTTCCGCCTGAAGAAAGGTGGAAAGGTTGACCGGGCGATCTTTGAAGCGGACACGATCAACACCCCATCGCTTTTGTGCGTGGAAGACTACCTTGACGCGCTCCGGTGGGCGGAAGGGATCGGTCTCGAAGGCCTTATTCAAAGGAGCAAGGCGAATCTCAAAACCGTCGAGGTGTGGGTCGCGAAGAACGACTGGATTGCATTCCTGGCCGAAACGCCTGAAATCCGTTCTAACACTTCGGTCTGCCTCTCCGTTGTCAGCGACCGGGTCAAGGGACTCCCGAAGGAGGAGCGGGCGAAATTCCTCAAGGAAATTGTTAGCGAGATGGGCAAAAGAAAAGCGGCCTACGACATGGGTTCATACAAGGATGCGCCTCCGGGATTCCGCTTTTGGTGTGGTCCCACGATCACCCCCGAGGAAATCCTCGCCGCGCTGGAAGAACTGGAGAAGGTTTACCGGGAAAAGATCGCTGTGTTATAGATTTGTCAAAGTCAAGAAGGAGGAGATTCATGAAGAGGGTGCTGATCAGCGACGACCTCTCCGCGGAAGGGATCGAGGTATTCCAAAAAACGCCGGGGATCGAGGTAGACGTCAAGACGAAGATGACCCCCGACGAGCTGAAGGCGGTGATCGGAGATTATGATGCCCTGGTCATCCGGAGTGCCACGAAGGTGACCCGTGAGGTGATCGAGATCGCCGAACGACTGAAGGTGGTCGGCCGCGCCGGGATCGGCCTCGACAACGTGGACATCCCCTCTGCCAGCAAGCGGGGGATTGTCGTCATGAATACCCCGGGAGGCAACGCCGTAACCACCGGCGAACATGCGATCGCGATGATGCTTTCACTGGCCCGAAAGATCCCTCAGGCCACGGCATCGATGAAGGCCGGAAAATGGGAGAAAAGCAAATTCACTGGGCATGAGCTTCTGAACAAAACCCTCGGCGTCATCGGCACCGGCCGTGTCGGTAGCATCGTCGCCGACCGTGCCCTGGGCCTCAAGATGAAGGTTCTCGCCTACGACCCTTTCATCTCGCCGGAGGCAGCGGAGAAAGCGGGGTTTTCGCTCGCGTCGTTAGACGAGATTTTCCGGACGGCCGATTTTATCACTGTTCACACCCCGCTGACAAAGGAGACCCGGGGGCTGATCAATGCGGCGGCCTTCGCGAAGATGAAGAAGAGCGTCTGCGTGATCAACTGCGCCCGAGGGGGGATCATCGACGAGAAGGACCTTTATGATGCCCTGGTTTCCGGGCAGGTGGCGGGCGCCGCTCTGGATGTTTTTGTGGAGGAGCCGACAAAGAACACGGCCCTGATCGCCTTGGACAACGTCATCTGCACGCCCCACCTCGGGGCATCGACGGACGAGGCCCAGATCAACGTCGCCATCGCCATCGCCGAGCAGATCAGTGCCTACCTGACAACGGGCGAGATCAAAGGGGCGGTGAATTTCCCGGCGGTCAGCGCAGAGATCCTCACCGTCATCCGGCCCTATCTTAATCTGGCGGAAAAACTCGGGAAGTTCGAGGCCCAGCTTGTCTCCGGAGGAATCGAAGAGGTGGCCGTCGAATACAGCGGCGAGATCCTCAACTACAATGTCGCCCCCATCACCATCTCGTTGCTCAAGGGTCTGCTCACCCCAATTCTCAACGAGAGCGTCAACTACATCAACGCGCTCCTCGTCGCCAAGGAGCGGGGCATCCGGGTCGTCGAGGCGAAGAGCAGCGAAGTGAAGGACTACACAAGCATGATCTCCGTAACCGTCAAAACCGCGAGAGAGAAAACATTCGCCGCCGGCGCCATCTTCGGGAGGCAGGAGCCGCGGATTGTCCGGATCAACAAATTCACAGTCGAGGTGATCCCGGAGGGGCGGATGTTCGTCCTGTACAACAACGACAAGCCGGGTGTCATTGGCAATATCGGCACGACCCTGGGCCAGAACGGCGTCAACATCTCCCGCCTCCACCTGAGTCGCGAGCAGGTCGATGGAGAGGCGATGGTCGTACTTGGCACCGACAGCGTCGCGTCCCCGGAGGTCATCGACAAACTGAGAAAGCTGCCGAACATAATCTCTGTAACGGAACTGGAAATGTAAACATTTTTGGAGAATCAATATGGCAAACGTGGTTGTTGTCGGCACCCAGTGGGGTGACGAGGGAAAAGGAAAAGTAGTCGATATTTATGCGGAACATGCCGATGTGATCGTCCGGTTCCAGGGGGGCAACAATGCAGGTCATACCCTGGTTGTCGGGGGCAAACAGACCATTCTGCACCTCATCCCCTCCGGCATCCTGCACGCCGGCAAGATCTGCATGATCGGAAACGGCGTCGTCGTGGACCCGCAGGTCCTGATCGAAGAGCTGGACAGCCTTCGGGAGCGCGGCCTTCTCCCCGAGAATACCCCGCTCTTCCTCAGCGAAAGGGCGCACATCATCATGCCCTACCACAGGCGGATCGACGTTGCACGGGAATCGCACGGCGTCGGCAAGAAGATCGGCACGACCGGCCGGGGTATCGGACCGGCCTACGAGGACAAGATCGCGCGAGTCGGCATCCGTGTCTGCGATCTCCTGGACGAAAAGATCTTCCTGGAAAAGCTGGAACGGAACGTAGAGGAGAAGAACTTCTATCTCACAAAACTTTTCGGGGAAGAGCCGATCGACGGCGCAGCGATCCGGGAAGAGTACCGGGTCTATGCCGACCGCATCCGACCTTACGCCGCCGACTGCTCCCTGATCTTGCAGAAGGAGATCATAAAAGGGAAGAAGATCCTCTTCGAGGGCGCCCAGGGATCTCACCTCGACATCGACCACGGAACCTTCCCCTACGTGACCTCCTCGAATACCGTTTCCGGGAACGCCGCCTGCGGAACCGGTGTGGGACCGCTCGCCGTTCAGTCGGTGGTCGGCATCTGCAAGGCCTACACAACAAGGGTAGGGGAAGGTCCTTTCCTGACCGAACTTACTGATGAAACGGGAGCCAGGCTCCAACAGGTCGGTCAGGAGTTTGGGGCGACCACGGGCCGGAAACGGCGCTGCGGCTGGCTCGACATGGTTCTGGTCCGCCATGCCGTACGAGTTTCCGGGATTACCGGAATCGCGCTTACCAAACTTGACGTCCTCACAGGGATTGAAAAGCTGAAGATCTGCATCGGCTACCGGACGGAGAAAGAGGAATTCACGGAATCTGTTCCCGCAAACCTGCGCGTCATGGCCCGCTGCGTTCCCGTGTACGAGGAGCTGGACGGCTGGACGGAGGATATCCGGAGGGCGAAACGGGTCGAAGAGCTTCCCCGGAACACCCGGCGCTATATCGAGCGGCTGGAGACCTTGGCCGGTGTCCGACTGGTCCTCGTCTCCGTGGGGCCGGATCGAGATGAAACCATCAATCTCGCCGATCCCTTTGCGGATTGACGGGGAAGGGCTCGGAGATTCATATTAGTGCTTGACAAGAAAAGTCCGTTCCTGTTAAGAAGCCCGGATTCGAATTCTGGGGTCGTTAGCTCAGCTGGTAGAGCAGCGGACTTTTAATCCGTTGGTCGCGGGTCCGATTCCCGCACGACCCACCAAGTAAAATCGAGAGGTTGCAGCTTTCAGAGTTGTGACCTCTTGCCTTCATTAACCGTTTTGTCCCGCATCTGATGGTCTTTTTTTCCTTTGAGATCTTATGGATCTAGCCTAATGAAGATCATACCGTTCCGATTCTGGATCATTCTTGTCGTAATTTCCGCCACGGCTGCTCTCTTTTTGTCTGCCTGCGAACAGGACCGGAGGAGCGATGGCAAGACCATCGTCGGCGTTTCCATCCCAACGCAGCGTGAGGAAGGGTGGGTGCGCAATGTCCAGCGGATGCAGGACGAGGCAAAGGCCCAGCACGTTGACATGCGCCTCCAGATTTCCGACAATGATTCGGCGCGCCAGCTTGCCCAGTGCGAGAACCTCCTCGCCCAGAACATCGATGTGCTCATCCTGGCCCCCCATGACGCTGCTGCAGCCTCTGTCATCGTGGAAAAGGCTCACAGGGTCGGCGTGAAGGTCATCTCCTTCGATCGCCTCGTCACCAATGCCGATGTGGATCTCTAAATTACCTTTGATAACGAGAAGGTGGGGGAGATCCAGGGGCGCTATCTGACCAGCAAGGTACCGAAAGGAACATATGTTGTCCTCTCCGGCGCCCCTACGGATAACAACTCCAAGATGTTTCGCGGGGGGGCCATGAAGATGATCCAGCCTTTCGTTGACCGCAAGGAGATCAAAATCGTCATGGACCAGGCGGTTAAGGACTGGCAGCCGGCAGAGGCCATGAAGCTCATGGAGAATGCCCTGACGGCGAACAGCAACAATATTGATGGTGTTTTGGCGCCGAATGACGGGACGGCGGGCGGTGTCATCCAGGCGCTTGCCCAGCAGAAATTGGCCGGCAAGATCCCCGTGACGGGCCAGGATGCGGAAATGGCCGCAGCCAAGCGGATCGTCGAGGGCACCCAGACCATGACCGTTTTCAAAGATACGCGTGAGCTGGCGAAGAAGGCCATCGAGGTTGCTATCCTTCTGGCGGAAGGCAAGTCCCCTGCGATCAATGGCAAGGTCTTCAACGGGAAATCCGACATTCCCGCACTCCTCCTGACCCCTGTCGCGGTGGACAGGAGCAACATCGACCAGGTACTGATTGAAAGCGGCTATCTGAACAGGGACGAAGTTTATCAACAGAAGAGAACATCGGTAAAAAGGTAGAGGCTGGTGACTGAATACGCATTGGAAATGAAGAACATCGTCAAGGAGTTTCCGGGTGTCAGGGCTCTTGACGGTGTCAACATCCAGATCCGGAAGGGGGAGATCCACGCCCTCGTGGGAGAAAATGGCGCCGGCAAGTCCACCCTCATGAAGATCCTGAGCGGGCTCTATCCCGTCGGGACTTATGACGGCGAGATCCGGCTCGGCAATTCCCTTTGTCGCTTCAAAAATATCAAAGAGAGCGAGAGGAGCGGAATCGCGATCATTCATCAGGAGCTCTCACTTGTCCGGGAGCTCGATGTGATGGAGAATATCTTCCTCGGCAACGAGATCCATAAGTGGGGCGTGATCCGGCATGAAAAGGCCTTCATGAAGGCGCGGGAGGCGCTGCAAAGGGTCAACCTCTCCGTCAGCCCCGACCAGATCGTCCGTTATCTCGGCGTCGGAGAACAGCAACTGGTTGAAATTGCCAAAGCCCTCCTGAAAGAGGCGGATATTCTGATTCTCGATGAGCCGACGGCTGCCCTGTCCGAACAAGAATCGGGAAAACTTCTTGGCATTCTCAAGAGTCTCAGGGAAAAGGGCGTTACCTGCATCTACATTTCCCACCGTCTCAAGGAGGTGTTGAGCATCGCCGACCGCCTGACCGTCCTTCGTGACGGAAAAACCGTCTGCACCCTCGACAATGCAGGTATTACAGAGGCTGACCTCATCGCCCACATGGTCGGTCGGGAGCTGAGCCACGGGGATGACGGGGAAGAGCGAACCGTGGGCGAGGTGATCCTCGAAGTTCAGGACTGGTCGGTCTATGACGAGGCGACCCGTCGCCATGTATCGCAGGTCTCCTTTTCACTCCGGGCGGGTGAAATCATGGGCATTGCCGGCCTGGTGGGCGCCGGACGGACGGAGCTGGTCATGAGCCTCTTCGGGGCATGGGGAATCAGGACAAGCGGACGGGTCCTCCTGCGCGGGAAGGATCTATCGCTGGTTAACCCCGAAGACGCCATCCGCGCCGGGATCAGCCTGGTTTCCGAAGACCGGAAGCGTTTCGGCCTCGTTCTGATCCAGGATGTCAAAAACAACATCTCCCTGGCCAGTCTCGAGAAGATATCCCGGCGGGGAGTCCTCGATGCCAACAAGGAGGTTCGGTATGCAGAGCAATACGCCGCCGATCTGAAGATCAAGACGCCTTCCGTCGAGCAGGTGGTCATGAACCTGAGCGGCGGCAATCAGCAGAAGATTGTTCTGGCCAAGTGGCTCATGACGGAGCCGGCCGTGTTCATTTTGGACGAACCGACACGGGGGATAGACGTCGGTGCAAAATACGAGATCTGCCGCATCATTAACGAATTGGCGAAACGTGGCGTCGGCATCATCATTGTCTCATCGGAACTGGCAGAGCTCATCGGTCTGTGTGACCGAATCCTGGTCATGCACGAAGGAACGGTCGCCGGTGAGGTAAACGGGCGGGGGGCCACGCAGGAAGCGATTATGCACCTGGCAACAGGCAACCGGAATTGAACAGGCAGACTGGAAAAGGGGGAACGGACCGCGTGGAAGAAAAACACCTTAACCTGAAGGAATCAATAAGGAATAATACAAGACAATACACCATGATCGGCGCCTTGGCTGCCATCTGGATTATCTTTACCTTCCTGACGAACAACCTGTTTATTGACCCGAGGAACCTCTCCAACCTCTTCCTGCAGACGGTAACGATTGCTATCGTCGCATCAGGGATGACCCTCATCATGGTGACGGGGAATATTGATCTTTCCGTGGGATCGGTGGCCGGATTTGCCGGCGCCGTGGCCGCGGTTCTCCAGGTTCGCTATGGCTGGAACGCCGCTTCCGCCGTCGCCGCATCTTTGGCCACGGGGCTTGCCATCGGGGCCTGGCACGGATTCTGGGTGGCCTATAGCAAGGTGCCGGCCTTCATCGTGACCCTCGCGAGCATGATGGCTTTTCGCGGGGCCATTCTCGGCGTCACGGGAGGGGCAACGCTAAGCCCCCTGTCGGAGAGTTTGAAGATGATCGGCACGAACTATGTCGCCCCCTTTCCCAGTGCAGTCTTTGCCGTTCTGTGTGTCGCGGCGTATGTGGGGTTCGCCGTCAGGAAGCGGGCGAGGCGGGTGAAATACGGGTTTGCCGTCTCCAAACCGGGATGGGCGGTCCTGAAGATCGCATCTCTTTCCGCTGCATTGGGAGGAATTTTCCTGATCATGATCATGAATGAGGGAATCCCCTACGCAGTTCTGCTGCTGTTTGCCGTCGTTCTCATCTTCAGCTTCATTTCCCAAAACACCGTTTTCGGCCGCCGTCTTTATGCCATCGGTGGCAATGCCGATGCTGCGAGACTCTCGGGAATTGGCATCGAAAAGAACCTCATGCGCCTCTTCATGCTTTTTGGCCTCCTCGTCGCCACGGCGGGTATTGTCATGACGGCGCGCCTGAATGCAGCGACAACCTCGGCCGGCAGCAACATGGAACTCGACGCCATTGCCGCTTGCGTCATCGGCGGCACAAGCCTCATGGGCGGCGAAGGAACGATCATCGGGGCGATCATCGGCGCCCTCATCATGTCCAGCCTCGACAACGGCATGAGCCTGATGAACATCGACATTACCTACCAATACATCATAAAAGGGCTGATCCTCCTGTTGGCCGTATGGGTGGACATCGCCACACGGAAAAAATAATCCGGTTACCAGTATCCGATTGCGCCCCTGTTTCTCTGTACTGCCACAGAGAGATCTGGTTGTTAAATAGGCAGTAAGGTTAATATATGGGAGAGTGGAGACACTTATGAGGTGAGGGGCTATTGAAGTTAAAATATGTTCTAAAGTGAATAACACGCCCGAAAGGAAAGGTTCTCTTATTCAATCGTTCAATAATGATTTGCATTGGCATACTACTTGCAGTCTAGGCGGAGGAAGATAAAAACACTTGACGCGTGATGGTGAAACACTGAAAACGTATATGGAAAAATGGAGTCGCTCTGTAGCGACCGTAAATTTGCCAGAGGGATAAGAAATGTCCGTAGCATTTGGTTTGGATTTTGGCACATCAAATTCATCATTAGCCGCGTGTGTAGATGGAAATGCTGAATTGCTTGATATTGACAGAGACAATCCAGTTAAGATGTCATTAAAATCTGTACTTTATTTTTTAAGGGAAAATAAAGAAACGAGGTCTTATGTCGGGTTTGACGCGGTAAGAAAGTATATTGAAACGGAAGCGGCCGGACGGTATATGCAGTCTATCAAATCATTTTTACCGGATCAGACGTTTGACAAGACAGAAATATTCAATAAATATTATGAATTGGAGGAATTAATCGGCTTTATCCTTAGAACGATAAAAAAGCGTGGCGAGGAAATCTTAAACCGTGATGTTACCAGTGTAGTCCTCGGAAGACCTGTTTCATTTTCCGAAGATCCTGAGAAAGATAAACTCGCCGAAAAGAGGCTTTATAAAGCGGCTCAATTGGCTGGTTTCAAAGAAATCATATTTCAGTTAGAGCCTGTCGCTGCAGCGCTGTCATTTGAAAACAATCTTGGATATGGTGAAGAAAAGAATGTGTTGGTTGGAGATTTTGGTGCAGGGACATCAGATTTTACAATATTAAGAGCCAGCAAAAAATATCAGATCAAACCCGATCGCTCAGAAGATATTCTTGCAAGCGATGGTGTCTATATTGGAGGTGATCTTTTTGATTCAGATATAATGTGGGAAAAAATCTGTAAATATTATGGGAAAGACGTAAAAGCAAAATCATTGATGAGCAATAATTTTTCATCATTGCCATCAGACATTACGAACAAATTGAAACACTGGAATTTAATTCCGCTGTTACGATCGAAGAATACATTGTACAGTATAAGTAATTATAAATATCTAACTGATAACGATGATAAATACCTTATACAGAATTTGGAAAATTTAATTAAGGATAATTACGGATACATGCTGTTTCAAGCAATAGAAAATTCTAAATGTGAGTTGTCTAACTCGGATATGTCTAACGTATTTCTCAGCAATTACGATATATT
>CAIUXU010000119.1 GCA_903903205.1 uncultured Syntrophobacterales bacterium | reverse complement strand
ATGGGCTTCACTCGGGACAGGACGGTGTAATCCGTTTCCAGCCTGGCCAAGTATGCCCCGGACTGGATTTGGAGGACAGATTCAATCTCCGGCCGCGACGTCTTCCCTGCCGCGATCAGTCCCAGGATCGAAAAGTAGATAGCGTAGTCTTTCCCGAACTCTTCGATCAGCAGATTTTTCCCTTCATTGATGAAAGGTGAGTTCGCCGTCAGGACAAAATCGAGAATCCGCTCCTAGTTCAGGGCGGCATTGGCGGTCAGGAGATCGAGGTATTTCGGCATGCCACCGGTTATCAGATAGACGTCGAACAGGCTTTGGGCATCGTTGCATCCATGATCTTGAAGGACGGCCCGGATATCTACAATGCTGAAAGCAGTCAGGGTGATGATCCGGTCGGCTCTTCCGAAAAGGGGTTCCTTGGCCTCCTCGAAAATCTGTTGTAGAATTTCACAGCACTTTCTCGTTTTCGTAATGTTGGTTACGGTAACGGTAATTACGCTGACACGCTTGCCCTGCCAAGTGAAAAACAATTTCGAACGGTTTGCAACATTTCGTATCAGCGCGGCGCGGTCAGTTTGAAAAGCTCGGCGGCCTGTTTGGGATCGAGGCGGCGCAGTTCCTGGACGGCCTCCTGGGTAGCTGCCCGGTTTCCGGAATGGAAGCAAGAAATTGCAAGGTTGTACCAGGCATTGGCATATTCCGGATCGATTTGGATGGCTTGACGGTAGGCTTTGATGGCGTCGTTGTAGCGCTTGATATCGTCGTAAGCGATCCCGAGATTGTACCAGGCTTTGGTAAACTCCGGATTGATACGGACGGCCTGAAGGTAGGAATCGATGGCGTCGCTGTAGCGCTTGAGATCGCTGTACGCGATCCCGAGGCTGTACCAGGCATTGACATACCCGGGATTGATGCGGACAGCCTGGCGAAAGGATTGGATGGCCTCGTCGTAACGCTCCATGTTTCCGTAAGCAATCCCTCGGCTGTCGTAAGCAAAGGCATCAGTCGGCTTCAATCGGATGGCTTCGTTGAAGTCCTCGATGGCGCGTTGATGCTGTCCGAGGTTAACGTAAACATCTCCCCGGTTAACGTAAGCCTCAGCGAGGTCAGCCGGCTTCAATCGGATGGTTTCGTTAAAGTCCTCGATGGCACGTTGATGCTGCCCGAGGTCACGATAAGCAATTCCGCGTTGAAGGTAAGCGGCGGCATAGGCCGGTTTTAGGCGGATGGCCTCGTTCAGATACTCAATAGCTTTTTGTGGGTCGGTATGTTTATTCCCTGTCCATGATGAAATTGCATTACCATACCATTCCAAAGCCGAGAGCGACTGGGATGTGTCATGAAACTGCATTTTCAGTTCTCCCGTGCCTTGCATTTTCGCCATCAGGCGCTGGTTTTCCTCGCTCAGTTTGGCAACCTCATTCAGCAATTCCTTTTCCTTTTTTCTGGCCTGATTGAGTTTCTCCAGATGGGTTCTGTCTTGGAGGAGTGTCTTGACTCTCTCTTCCAGAGTGGACATATCCACGGCGACCCTGACAACGACACCAATGCCAAAAGCGTCCTTTGTGTGATAATTCTCCTGGGAGACCATCTCCGCTTTCAAGACACCGCCAGCCAAGGCCAGAATTTGATCCTTGTCCATTTTTGAATCCTGCCCGATGGTCTGTGCTTCGACATGGACCCCCGCCATTTCCAATGCCTCCCGTTTCGCCTTTGCAATGGCAAAAATCCGGGCGTCATGGGCGGACTGACTGCCTCCAAATGTTTGTTTGACGCGATGGGTTATGATCTGGACTTCTCCAAAAGCTGAGACCGGAAGTAGTAACAAAACAGTCAATAAGATAGCGAGGCTGGTTTTCACACAAAACTCCTAGGGGTCGTCTGTCTTAAGAAATAGGGTAAAATTACTTGAAAGTCAACATGATTATGGCTTGTGATTCCATAAGATTTACCCATTTTTCTTGACAAACTCTGATCGTGCCAGTAAACCGAGTTCACAGAACCAAACCCAAAGAGGCGGCTCATTTATGAACAACGATGAATGCAAACCGGATATTGTCTATCCCTGTCACTGGGTCTATAAGGTGATCGGGCGCGACCTGAACCTTCTCCAGAGCGCGGTCGCGGAGATCCTGGCCGGGCGAAGCTATGCGGTGAAACCTTCCCGAAGCAGTAAAGGCGGCGCCTACCACTGTCTGAGCGTTTTTATGACGGTCGAGAGCGAATCTCTCCGCGTCGATTTCTACGAAAAGCTCCGCCGGCATCCCGCCACGATTATGGTCATGTAATGGACATTATGTAATGGAACCCCCTTTTCATCGTCTTCATTTGCTGATAAGATCCCGCATCATTTTACAGGAGGAACACAATGGCGAACGACCCGAACAAAGTAATCTACTCCATGATTGGCGTGAGCAAGGTATACGAGAAAAAACCTGTTCTTAAGGATATTTACCTCTCTTATTTCTACGGGGCGAAGATCGGTGTCCTGGGGCTGAACGGCTCGGGAAAAAGCTCGCTCTTGCGGATCCTGGCCGGTGTGGACCAGGATTTCATCGGTAAAACGATCCTCACCCCAGGCCATACTGTTGGCTTTCTCCAACAGGAGCCGCAACTGGACGACACGAAGACCGTTCGCGAAATTGTCGAACAGGGGGTCCAGGAGACAGTCGATCTTGTAAATGAATTCAATGAGATCAATGAGAAATTTGCCGAGCCGATGGACGAGGAGGCCATGAACAAACTCCTCGACCGTCAGGCAAAGGTGCAGGAGAAGCTGGACGCGCAGGATGCCTGGGATCTTGATTCCCGCCTGGAAATGGCGATGGATGCGCTCCGCTGCCCACCCGGCGAGACCCTGGTGAAGGTCCTCTCCGGCGGCGAGCGAAGACGGGTCGCCCTCTGTCGGCTGCTGCTCCAGAATCCCGACATTCTGCTCCTCGACGAACCGACGAACCACCTCGATGCGGAGTCCGTCGCCTGGCTGGAGCACCACCTCCAGGCCTACGCGGGCACGGTCATTGCCGTGACCCACGACCGTTACTTCCTCGACAATGTCGCCGGCTGGATTCTCGAGCTGGACCGCGGTCAGGGGATCCCCTGGAAGGGAAACTACTCCTCCTGGCTCGACCAGAAGCGCAACCGCCTCCAGAAGGAGGAAAAATCGGAAAGTGAGCGGCAGAAGACCCTCCAGCGGGAACTGGAGTGGATCCGGATGTCCCCCAAGGGACGACACGCGAAATCCAAGGCCCGGATCACCTCCTACGAAGATCTCCTCTCCCAGGAGATGGACGCCCGTTCAAAGGAGCTGGAGATCTACATCCCGCCCGGACCCCGTCTGGGAAAGCTCGTAATTGAGGCCGAGGGGGTGGGGAAGGGTTACGGCGACCGTCTTCTCGTGGACAACATGTCTTTCACCCTGCCGCCCGGTGGGATTGTTGGAATCATCGGTCCGAACGGCGCGGGGAAAACGACCCTCTTCCGGATGATCACGGGCCAGGAGAAGCCCGATTCGGGCACAATCCGGATTGCCGACACGGTCAAGCTTGCTTATGTGGATCAGAGCCGTGACGTTCTCGACCCGAACAAAACAATCTGGGAGACGATCTCTGAGGGAAGCGATATCATTCTGCTCGGGAACCGCGAGATGAACTCACGGGCATACGTCTCCCGCTTCAACTTTTCGGGAACCGACCAGCAGAAGAAGGTAAGCCAGATCTCGGGCGGCGAGCGGAACCGCGTCCATCTGGCCCGGATGCTGAAAGAGGGGGCGAACGTCCTGCTTCTCGACGAACCGACGAACGATCTCGATGTGAACACGATGCGCGCCCTCGAGGAGGCGCTGGAGAACTTCGCCGGCTGCGCGGTCGTCATCAGCCACGACCGCTGGTTCCTCGACCGGATTGCCACGCACATCCTGGCTTTCGAGGGCGAAAGCTCCACCGTCTGGTT
>CAIUXU010000118.1 GCA_903903205.1 uncultured Syntrophobacterales bacterium | reverse complement strand
GCGACACCGGCGGACTGGATCGGGAAGCGTCTGAACTTCCGGATCATCGAGTACGGAGAACGGGGCAGGAACATTGTCGTTTCCCACCGGGCGCTGCTGGAGGAGGAGCGGATAAAGCAGAAAGCGGCGCTGAAGGAGACTCTCCGGGAGGGGATGATGGTGAAAGGGACAGTCGTCTCCCTCCAGAAGTTCGGAGCCTTCGTCGATCTTGGTGGTGTGCAGGCGCTTATCCCCATCTCCGAAATTGCCTGGGAGCACGTGGGTGATATTGCCGACCTTCTGACCCTTGGCCAGGAGGTCGAAGCGGCCATCCTGAAGTTGGACTGGGAGCAGGACCGGGTTTCGCTCAGCCTCCGGTCGAGCCTTCCCGATCCGTGGGAGAGGGTCGAGGCGGAATTTCCCGAGGGATCGAGCTTCACGGGAACCGTGGCGCGCCTGACCAAGTTCGGCGCCTTCGTGACCCTGATTCCCGGTGTGGACGGCCTGATTCACATCTCCAAGCTGGGTCGCGGGAAACGGATTACCCACCCCTCGGAGGTGTTGACGGATGGACAGAAGATCCAGGTGAAGATCGAGAAGATCGACCGGGCCGCCAAGCGCATCTCGCTTGTGCCGGTTGGGGATGCCGAAGAGGAGAAGGCGGAGGAGTTGGAGGATTTTCAACAGTACGTGGGCAAGGCCCCCGGTTCCTTCGGTTCCCTCGGTGACGCGCTGCAGAAGAAACTGGGCGCGAAAGTGCGAAACTGACGGTCAAAAAGCTGATGACCGGCGATCTGGAAACGAAGATCCGGCATGCCCCCCGGAGCCCCGGCGTCTATCTGATGAAGGACGGAGCCGGAGAGATCATCTATGTGGGCAAGGCCCGGGATTTGAAGGCGAGGATCCGGGCCTATTTCACTCAGACCGACGCACGGGCGATGATCCCCTTCCTCGTTTCCCGAATCCGGGATATGGAGTTCATCCTCACCGGAACGGAAAAAGAGGCGCTGATCCTTGAGAACAACCTGATCAAGGAGCACCGGCCACGCTACAACGTTGATTTCCGGGACGATAAATCCTACTACAATATCCGGATCGATCCGTCCGAACCCTTTCCCCGTTTTCAGCTCGTGCGCCGTCCGAAAAAAGACGGCGCACGCCATTTCGGCCCCTATCCCTCCGGCGCCGCGGCAAAGGAGACCCTTCGCTTCCTGCAGACGATTCTGCCGCTTCGGATCTGTCGGGATCGTGAGTTGAAGGCGCGCCGCCGCCCCTGCCTTGAATACGAGATCGGGCGCTGCGCTGCCCCTTGCGTTGGCCGGATCGGGCTTTCCGACTATCAGCATCTGGTGAAGGACGGCATTGCCTTCCTGGAGGGCCGGGAAAAGGCGCTGATCGGCGACCTTCGCGCCCGGATGAACGGGGCGGCGGAGGATCTCCGTTTCGAGGAGGCAGCCGTGCTGCGGGACCGGATCGCGTCGCTTGAGGAGACCCTCGAAAAACAGCGAATCGTCTCCATGACTGGCAGAAACCGGGATGTTTTCGGTCTCTGCCGGGAGGAGGATCTGACGCAGATCGCGCTCCTCTTTGTCCGCAGCGGCAGGATGATCGGCCAGAAAACATTTCCATTGATCCGCCTTCGGGCGGAGACCGGCGAGATCCTCTCCTCGCTGCTGATGCGGTATAACGACCGCGTTGTGGATAGTCCGGATGAGGTTGTGGTGCCGATGGCGCTGGAGGACGGCGGGGTTCTGGCGGAATGGCTCGCGGAGAAGAAGGGGCGGGGG
>CAIUXU010000117.1 GCA_903903205.1 uncultured Syntrophobacterales bacterium | reverse complement strand
ATCCGAATGAGAAATCCTGATTACTATTCCCGCTTGTCACAAAAAAGAGCACGTTCTGTAATATCTTCAGGGGGCCTTGAGCCGGTTATTGATAGTGGAGGCAAGGGGAGTCATTCGGTTTTTGCCTCAGCTTTTATTCAAGCTCTCCAGGACAATAAAGCGATGATGGACAGCACCGAACTCTTTAGTAACATCAGGCGACCGATAATGTTAAATTCGGACCAGACTCCTGAATATTCAGATATTCGCAAAGCTGACCATGATGGGGGCGAATTTATATTTGTTAGAATCAACAGATAATCATCTGATCGAAGAACTTATTAAGGATAGCACAGGCATGATACGTGGCCATGCCCAACGAACTCTATAGCGTCGAACAGGGCACCCCACCGGATCGCCTATAATCTGGCTTCCGCTGAACTTCGTGTTTGCTCAATTTCGATCAAGAGTCCTCAGTTTGATCATAGTCACCACCAAACAGATGTAGATGCACGAGAGGAAAGCAGGCAAGAGTAGAGCGACCCAATTTTCGATTCCTAACAAGGAGACCCAATTGATGAAGCAGATTGAAGAGTGCTATCAAACTTTAAAAGATCCGAACGGTTATGTGAAAAGATTCAAGGAGGAGAGCGGCCGGAAGATTGTCGGAACTTTCTGCTCCTATGCGCCGGAAGAGATCATCCTTGCTGCCGGGGCGCACCCATTCCGGCTCTTCGGATCGGGAGAGAAGATCCGGCTGGCCGAGGCGCATCTGCAGTCCTACTGCTGTTCGCTGGTTCGGGGCGCGCTGGAGGATGTTCTCGGCGGCCGTCTCGGGTTCTTGGACGGCGTCGTTTTCCCCCATACCTGCGATTCGATCCAGCGCCTTTCCGACATCTGGCGGCTGAACGTTTCCGCCTGTTTTCACCTCGACCTGGTTTTGCCGGTCAAGCTGGATACGGACGGCGCGCGGCAATACATGGTCGATGTGCTAAGGCGGTTCCGAGTGGAGCTTGGAGAGAAACTGGGCGTGACAATCTCCGACGAAAATCTCCGGGATGCGATCAAGATCTGCAACCGGATTCGCGCCGCGCTGATGCGGATCGACGGTTTAAAGGGGAAGCGGCCGGAGATCCTAAAGGGGAGTGATCTTTACGCACTTGTCCGGGCCGCGATGATCATGGACCGCAAAAGGGCGGCGGCGCTTCTGGAGGAGGTTGCGGAGGAACTGGAGAAAAAGAGCGCGGGCCATGTTGTCGCAGGATCAAAAGGAGACGCTGTCGCCATTTCTGACTCTTCGCGCAAGCGGATCTTCCTGTCGGGCGGCGTCTGCAACCACCCCGACATCTACACGATCATCGAGGAGGCGGGCGGCGCGGTCGTCGGGGACGACCTCTGCACCGGTTCCCGCTATTTCAGCGGACTCATCGACGAGAAAGCCGATCCCATGACGGCTATCGCCAACCGATATCTGGAGCGGGTGGTCTGTCCTGCGAAGCACCAGGGCCTTACCAACCGGGCGGACCACCTCGTCCGCCTCGCCCGGGAGCGGCAGGCGCAGGGGGTGATCTTTTTTCTGCT
>CAIUXU010000116.1 GCA_903903205.1 uncultured Syntrophobacterales bacterium | reverse complement strand
TTCGTCGGTTTCGCCGCTGTGGGAGATGGCGATCAGGACATCGTCTTTTGTAACGATTCCCAGATCCCCGTGAAGACCTTCGACAGGATGGAGAAAGAGGGCCTGTGTCCCGGTGCTGGTCAGTGTCGCCACCACCTTTCTGCCGATCAGGCCTGATTTGCCGATCCCTGCGACGATCACCCGCCCCGTGCAGCGGTAGATCAGTTCGACCGCCCGCGAAAAATCTTCCCCCACCCGGTCAATCAGGTGAAGAATGCTTTCCGCCTCAAGCTGAAGCACCTCCTTCGCCTGTCGGATGGACTGGTCTTCCTCCATAAACAACCTCTCCGTCGATTCAAATCGGCAATATATTTCTGATAGCATTCAGCTTTTTACGAGGCGCGATGCTATCAGAAATCTGCCGTCCTGACAAGGTGGATCTTGACAGGCGGATTTTGGCGGCGCCGGGATTGACACCCTTGCGGCGATTCCCTATAATCCGCCCGGAAGTACGGACATTTCTGCGGGAGTTGATTTCCAGGGGAGGAAGATGGGAAAGAATCGAAACCGTTGGCACTGGATTGTGGGAGGGTGCGTGATATTGATCTTCGCACTTCTGCTTGCCGTTCGCGTCGTCGGTCTCCCCAAACCATCTTCCGGAGCGACGGATACCATTTCCGGACAGCCGGGAGTGAACCCTGTCGGCGAGTTCTGGATGAATATTACCCAGGCTGGCCAAAAGATCGGTTACGCGCAGCGCAGCTACTCCCGGACGGAAGGCGGTTTTCACTTCTCCGAGAATATCTTCATGCGGATCAATACGATGGGGATTGTACAGCCCTTGACGGTCCGGACGGCGGCGGAGCTGAAGCCCGACCGGACGCTTGCGAGCTTTCAATTCGATCTCGGGTCAAACCTGTTCAGGTTTACGGCCCGCGGAGAGGTTGAAGGGAAGAAGCTGACCGTTCGCATCGGAGCATCGCCCGAGGAGAAGATCAGCGTTATCAACTTGTCGGAACCGCCCTATCTGGGCGGCGGAATTCTGGAGTCCGCAGGCGCCTGGGAACTCAAGCCGGGGGAGGGGAGGACATTCCCGGTCTTCGATCCTGCCTCCCTGGGGCAGAGACCGGTCCGGATCACCTTTCTTGGCGAAGAGGGGCTGACGATCAAGGGAAAAAGCCGGCCGGCCCGAAAACTATCCGTCGATTTCATGGGGATGAAGCAGATCGCCTGGGTGGATCCGGACGGATCGGTTCTCCGGGAGGAGGGCATCCTCGGGATTGCGCTGGAGCGTGTCACGCGCGAGGAAGCGCTGGCGGGGCTTGAAGGAGCTGTCAGTGCGGATCTGACGGAGATCGCCTCCATCTCCTTGTCGAAACCAATCGATGGCGCTGCGACCCTGAAACTCCTGAAGGTCCGCCTGGATGGTATTCAGCAGGGCTCTTTCTCTCTCGACGGCGACCGTCAGCTCTATCGGAACGGTGTGCTCACCATCCGGCGTGAATCCACCCTTGATCCTTCCGCCTGCTCAGCAGGCGCTGCCGGAGACTTGGGGGCTTTTCTCAAACCCACCTCCTTTATTCAGTCAGATCACCCGAAGATCCGGCAAAAAGTGGCCGAAATCGTCGGTCCGGGCG
>CAIUXU010000115.1 GCA_903903205.1 uncultured Syntrophobacterales bacterium | reverse complement strand
TGATCCCAGTCAAGTGCCCTGGGTTTTACTTGTCTTTATTATCACTCAACAGATCGAAGGAAATGTTGTGCTTCCATGGGTGATGAAGGGCCAAGCTGAGATCCCCGAGGCCCTTTTGATCATTGTCATGCTCTTTTTTGGATTTTGGTTTGGCTTGCTGGGAGTGTTCATCGCTCCCCCCTTAGTGGCTGTAATGATTTGTCTTTACCGAAATCTCTATCTACCGGCCATCGAGACGCCCCATTCGCCGGTCACCAGTCCGCTTCCCTAAAGCAGCGTTCGGAAATTCGGTGGACACCAAAGTTGAGGACTGTGATGATACCTCTCGCTTACGACCGGCGGCGCTTGATCGCCTTTTCGATCTCCACGGCCGCGAAGACCAGGGACGACCAGGCGATACAGAACAGCAGCTCACCCGTTGACAGGGGCTCGGTCTTGAAGATGGGGTTGAGAAACGGCACATAAATCGTCGCCATCTGCAGCAGGAAGGTCAGTGCAACCGCTGCCAAGAGGTATTTGTTGGAAAAGATCCCGATTGTAAAGAGCGACTGTTTCTCCGAGCGGATCGCCAGGACGTGGCCGAGTTGGGTGAGGCAGAGCACCGTAAAGACCATCGTCTGCCAGTGAGAATTCCCGCCCGCGATGGACCAGCCCTGAACCAAAAGCGCCATGCCCGCCATCAGCAGGCCCACCCAGATTGCATGAGCCCCCAAGCCGCCGGCAAAGACGCTCTCCCGGGGATGGCGGGGAGGGCGGCTCATAACGTCACCTTCCGCCGGTTCCGCGGAGAGGGCGAGGGCGGGAAGGCCGTCCGTGACCAGGTTGATCCAGAGCAGGTGAATCGGCAGCAGTGGAATCGGCAGGCCCGCGAGCGGTGCCAGAAAGAGGGTCCAGATCTCACCGGAGTTGGTCGTCAGCAGGTACTTGATAAATTTTCGAATGTTGTCATAGATTTTTCGCCCCTCTTTGACGGCGTTGACGATGGTGGCGAAATTGTCGTCCAGGAGGATCATATGCGCCGCCTCCTTGGAGACATCCGTGCCCGTGATCCCCATGGCGATGCCAATGTCGGCGCGCTTGAGCGCCGGGGCGTCGTTCACCCCGTCGCCGGTCATCGCGACGAACTGCCCCCGGTCCTGAAGCGCCCGGACGATCTTGAGCTTCTGTTCTGGGGCAACCCGCGCATAGACCCGTATGTGTTCGACCCTCTCCTCGAACGACTCCAGAGAAAGAGCGGCGAGTTCCTTCCCGGTGATGATCGCCTGCGGGTCGTCGTTGAGCATGCCCAGCTTTAGGGCGATCGCACGCGCCGTGATCGGGTGATCGCCCGTGATCATGACCGGCCGGATTCCCGCTTTCTTGCACAGAGAAACGGCCTGTGCGGCCTCTTCCCGCGGAGGATCGATCATTCCCACGAGCCCCAGGAGGACAAGGTCCGTTTCCGCCTGCTCCGGGGTGATCTTTCCCGGGAGCGCATCCCAGCGCCGCATGGCGACGGCCAAAACCCGCAAACCGTCCGCCGCCATCCGTTCATGGACCTGCTGGATACCGGCGACGTCCAGAGCCTGTGGTCCTTCCGGGCCGAACTGCTTGCTTGCCTTCTCCAGAAGAACATCCAACGCCCCCTTGGTGAAGGAGATCACCCCGTCCTCCCAGGTGTGGAAGGTGGTCATGCACTTTCGGTCGGAATCGAAGGGAATCTCCGCCACGCGCCGGTGTGTTGCCTCCAGGCTCTTCTTGTCGAAACCGTGCTGCTGTGCGACATGAAACAATGCGGTTTCCGTCGGATCGCCGATCGTCCGGCCGCCGGTTGCCGCCTCGGCGTCGTTGCTGAGCGCCAGGGCCGTCATCAGGAGGGTTCCGGC
>CAIUXU010000114.1 GCA_903903205.1 uncultured Syntrophobacterales bacterium | reverse complement strand
TTCGGGCGATGGGCGGTCGCATGGAGCGGGTGATCCCGGCAAGATCCTCGGCCAGATCGAGGAGGCGGCCGAGGGCCCAGTAGGGCATCGTCAGCGCCTCAAGACGCCGGTGGGCCTGAGACCGGAAGGCCGCGTCCGGGGGAACGATGGCAGAAATGGTATCCAGCAGCAAATTCATTTCAACTCCTTGGATTTCAGATTTAGCGGGATTCCGGAGACAACGAGCGTGACCGAGTCCGCCGCCGCCGCGATCTCCTGGTTACAGCGCCCGGCGATGTCTCTAAAATGCCGCGCCGTTTCATTGTCGGGGATGATCCCCATCCCCAGTTCGTTCGTGACAAAAATGACGGTTCCACCAAAAGCACCGCAGGCGTCGATCAACTCCCGGCAGCGGATGGCCACGGCCTCTTCGGCAAGCCTTTTCCCCTCCTTTTCCGCATCGTAGAGGAGGTTGTTGACCCAGAGGGTCAGGCAGTCAATCAGAAGCACACGGCAACCTCCCGCCCGTTCGATAACTCCGGCCAGATCGACGGTCTCCTCGATCGTCTCCCAACCTTTTCCGCGCCGCGCCTCCCGGTGCTTGCGGATGCGCTCCTCCATCTCTGGATCGATCACGGGGCAGGTCGCGATGTAGGCACGCGGCCCTGGCAGAGCCTCCGCTCTTTTTTGCGCGAAGGCGCTCTTGCCGCTCCGGCTGCCGCCGGTAATGAGGATGATCTCCGCCATTCAATCCATCTCCAGGTGGCGCCGTTCGTTGAGAAGGGTCAGAACGCCCTTCCCGCCGTCGATCCGGATCTCCGAAATGGACGCCGGCTGGACGTCAAAAAGGAGGTGGGCCCGGTCCGGAAGCCCCAGGAAATGGCAGATAAGGAACCGGATGACCCCCCCGTGCGTGAAGGCGACGGTCGTCCCGGCGGGATTGGCGGCAATCCGTTCCCCTGCCACTCCGATCCGCTTCCGGAAATTCCCGATGCCCTCCCCCTCCGGAAAAGCGAAATCCTCCGTCAGGGCGGCCCAGCGATCGACGGCCGCGGGATCGGCGGCAAGAATTTCCGCAAAGCCCATCCCCTCCCAGCGGCCGAAGTCGATTTCCCGGAGGTCAGAATCGACAGCAATATTTGCACCCCGGCCAAGCGCTATCTCGGCTGTTTCGCAAGTCCGGTGAAGCGGACTCACGAGGATACTTGTCCCGTTCGGCAGCCGCCGGGCGAGCGGTCCGGCAAGAGCGGCCGCCTGGCATCTGCCTTCCGCAGAGAGCGGCGCATCCGTCCGGCCGATATACCGGCCCCGGCAACGATCTCCGAGGTCGCCGTGACGAATCAGGATCAGACGCTCTGCCATCCTCTCGCCTCCTCGCTTTGCCTGAAAAACAAAAATCCCCGCGCCTTGCGACGTGGGGATGCCGTATTTCATCCTCAATCCGTTTCCTTTTCCGCGACCCCTCTCCACGGGGGCCATAACAAACAGGACATCCTGCGGGCAGGTCTTCTGGCTTCCGGATCAACCTCCGGCCGCGTCTTCCCATCCGTTGAAGGATAGTGACATCAAGCGGCCTTTGTCCCCGGTTACAGCGGCGGGACCGCGACGGATTTGCACCGTCTTCCCTGTCGCCCGGAAGGGCGACCCGCAGGGATGGTCACTCCCATAATACAGCGCACCGATGCTGTCAAGGGGAATATCCTTACATGATGGCTTGCCTTACGTTGTTTTCTCGGGGAGAGGAATCTTCGCCTCGCAGGGGACGCCGACCTGGCAAAGACCGCAGCCGGAGGTATCAAAACCAAAACGGGACTGGATCGATTTTGACGATACGTCGTGGACGTAGGTAGCACATTTTTTCTTGTCATGCCCCTCTCGGGTGATGGCGTCTGCCGGGCAGCGCTCCATGCATTTGCCGCAGCTCCCGTTGAAGTAGAAGAGGCAGTACGCATGGTGGTCGGTGTAGGGCCGCTCTGATGGGGAAACGGCGATACGGGCCACGACGGAGCCGCAGCGCATCGCCTTTCCCATGGGGGTAATCAGACCGTCGCAGAGCCCGAAGGTGCCGAGGCCGGAAGCAAACGCCGCATGCCTCTCCGACCAGGAAGAGGCGAAACCATAGCGGACCGATTCTTCCCATTTCCAGGCAGGTGCGTTCATCGGCGCGACAGCCTCGTAACCGGCCTCACAAAGAGCCCCCACCAGATGGTCGCGCAGTTTGACGTTGAATTCTTCTCCATATTTACGGGATCTTGCCCATCTCTCGGCGGAAACGGCCTTTTCCCGACGGTTGTCAAGCCGGGTCTGTTTCGTCTGCGGCAGAATCCAACTGATTACGGTCAATTCGCCGGGTTCGACCCTCAACCCGGGAAATGTCTCGTTAAAGATCTCCAGCGGAGTCCAATGGAATGGACCGATATCATTCTTGAACTTCTGATACAATGGGTCGTCGCCTCGGGAAATGCCGATGAGTGGTTCCGCCCACGCCGGTTCATGGACGCCTTCAAACTGAAGGCTGTTCTCCGCGGATGCCGTGTAGCGGATGATGCAACGCCGA
>CAIUXU010000113.1 GCA_903903205.1 uncultured Syntrophobacterales bacterium | reverse complement strand
TGGCCTTAAATGACGGTGTGTGCTTCCTCCTCAAATTCTCCACTTGGTCCTCCTCGTTTTTGCTCCCAAGTGTAACTTAGCACACTGTCCGAATTTCGGGGTCCACCATACCCGTAACGCAGATGGCGGGGATAATGAGCAAGCCAACCTTCTGTGCCGCCTTAAAGCGACGCTCTCCGGCGACAATATAGACGTAGCCCTGGTCCGCCTCGCGAAAGAGCAGCGGCTGGAGAATGCCGAACTTCGCAATCGATGCGGCAAGTTCCGCGAGGGCGTCGGGATCCACAACCTTCCGGGGTTGGGTGGGGTCCAGCTTAAAGTCTACGATGGAAATTTGGTACAGATTACCTTTTTCGTATGCAGCCATTTAACTTTCCTCCGTTTCATCCAGCCGCGATTGCGACTCGCTTCGCAACCCATTCACATCATCCGTGCTGCTTTTGATCTCCCCTCGATCAGTTCACCATCCGAAGCTCTTTTTCAGGATTCGTTTTTCAGGCAAAGCGGGCGCCTGGTTTATTATGTTTGTCGGACATAACGCAATTACCGGTAAATGGTCAGAGCGCTACGCTAACAAGATTTCAATCCTTGCGCAAGAAATATCCAAAAATTTATCATCAGGCACCCCCTCGTAATCACTCTCCAATCGGCATTGGTGGAAAGGAATCTTTCTCAGGCTGTTGCTCAAGAACAGCCATTATGCTCCTTCTGGCTTTCGCGGCCTTTTTGCCGGTCAACGGGCGCGAATCGGAATACCCCTGTAAAAGAAATTGCCGACACTGTGTCGGCAATTGTGAAAATGTCACAATAAACACCATGAAATCGACCAGATCCCTCTCGCCTTACTTCCAGACAACGGCTGCCTCTTCGGCCATCCCGCAATCTTCGAGGGCCTTGCGGGTGGGGATGCCACGAACGGGATCGATCTCCATCAGTTCGTAGAATCGGGCTTTCATCTTTTCCAAATCCACCTGGGAACCTTCCGCCTCGCCCCCCTTGCCCGGCTCGAGCATGCGGGGCGTCAGGGCGTCGTCCAGCGCCGTCAGTCCGTAGCGGTGGTTGATCAGCCGCTTGAGATAGAAGACCCGTCGGCCCGCCCGCATCATATCATTGGCGTCCCACCCGTATCCGGCCACCGCGTTGAAGAGGGTGAGCCAGTTTGGGATGGATACCTCGGCGTCGGCGAACTGACAGAAGCAGGCGCTGTTTTCGATAGCCCCCAGGGCCACGGCTGTGACGGCCGCTTCCGCCTTGTTTTCCTCCGTTTTCGGCTCCATGATAAAATCAAATCCGATTTCCGGATAGTAGCGGGCGCCCATCTCGATGAACAGCATGGGGTCGCACACATGGCAGGCCCCCCGCGCGCTGACGGCATAAGTCAGGGCCATGCCGTACCCGCCGCCACGGGGATCGTGCATGGGCGCTTCCATCCCCTTGCTGTGGACGGTGTAATCGAGGCCCTTGCCCAGCTTTCTTGCCGCCGCCAGGCTGCCTTCAGCCAAAAGGTTTCCCAGCGCTCCGTCCCGCGAGGAGATCTTCGGGATGATCACGTCGATGACCGTATCCATGTCTCCCCAGTTTAGCGCGATCCCGCCCGTCTCCTCCAGGGTCAAATCGCCCCGTTCGAAGGCCTCCATAGCCCAGGCGATGGAGCCGCCGGCGGAGATGGTGTCGATGCCGAGATCGTTGCAGAGGCGTCCCGCCTTGCAGGTCGCTGCCAGATCGATGGAGCCGATCAGGGTGCCGAAGGCGACGATCGTCTCATACTCGGGTCCCGGCCCCTCCGGGACGGCGTAGGGTCCTTCCTTGACCTCCACCACCCGCTTGCAGGCGATGTTGCAATAGGCGCAGGCGCTCCTCCGGGTCAGGTACTTCTCCGTAAGCGTGCCGCCTGTCAGCGCGTCCGCCGCCTCTTCCCAGAAGTTGGAGGTCCAGTTCTTCACCGGCACATCGCCGCTGTAGACGCCGCCCATCAGGTTTGCCGCCGTGCCGTTTTCGCGGAGCACGTCGGAGGCCAGGGCGCCCTTGATCCGCTCGTTCAGGTCTTTCCGCAGCTCCTCGTAGGTTTCAGGATCGGCCAGGGACATCTCCTTCTTCGAAGCTTTCACCAGGATCGCCTTGAGATTTTTTGAGCCCATGAGGGCCCCGAAACCGGCCCGACCCGTCGCGTGGTGTCCCTCATTGAGGATGACGGCGTATTTCACCAAATGTTCCGCCGCGGGCCCGATCACGAGGGTCCGGACATCCTTGCCGAAGCGCTCCTTGAGATCCCGATTTGTCTCCTCGGCGCCGCGTCCCCAGTACTCAGAGGCGTCCAGGATCTGTACGCTATCATCCGCGATAAAAAGCAGCGAAGGGTTTTCTGCCCGGCCGGTGATGACAAGGCCGTCCAGGCCGCAGTAGCGCAACTCCGGCGCGAAGAAACCGCCGCAGGAGGAGTCACCCCAGTGTCTCGTCAGCGGAGAACAGCCCGCCACGCTGTTCCGGCTTGCGCCGGAGAGCTTCAGGCCGGCAAAGGGGCCGTTCATGAAGATCAGCATGGCCTCCGGGTCCAGGGGATCGCGCTTGAAGCAGCCCCTCTCCCAGAAGAGTTTGGCCGCCAGGCCACTCCCGCCGATATAGGCCCGATACCAGGACTCCGGCAGCGCCTCGAAGGTGACCTTTCCGGCGTTCAGATCCACCTGGACAATCTTTCCGGTATTGCCGTACATGCTGCACCTCCTGCAAAGTTAGGGGCGGGGAAGGCTTTCCTCCCCCGCCGAGGGTCGGCCCGGTTATTTGATGATCTTCTCTTCCCACCCCATATCTTTTAAAACCTGAACATAAATGGCGGCCACCTTCTTGAGCTTGGGCGCCAGTTTCAAAAGCCCGGTGGCGGATCCCTTGATCCGGATCTTCTTGCGAGTGATCGCCATGACCGGGTTGAGCTTGTCCGACCAGGAACGATGGGCGTCGTCGGCCGACAGGCTCATGATCAAATCCGGCTTGTCCGGAGGATCTCCGGCGCCAAATGAGAATTGCCCGCCCCGGCAATCGACCCAGACAGCGCAACCGGGGCCATCTTCGGTGTAATCGTACCAGATGAGCTGGTTAACCTTTTTCATCGATTCCCCCAATTCGGGGTCTTTCGACACCGCCTCGTGCAGTTTCAAAATCGCCGTGACGGCCTCCTGTGGATCTTTCCAGTATTCCATGATGCTCCTCCTTTTCTTTCTTAGTGTGCTTCCAAGTACAGGTTAAAAATGTCCTCCTCTTCCACGTACCGAGGGTTGTAGCCGATCTGTCCATCCACGGCTGCCAGTTCCACCAGTGGCCGGAGCGCCTCCCGCTCCGCCGGAACCCCAAAATCCTTCAGTGTTTGCGTAAGGCCAATCTCGGTCCGCAGCTTTCGGACAGCCTCAACCGCCGCTTCTGCCGCCTCCGCCGCTTCCATCCTCCCGACCTCGATCCCCATCGCATCGGCGATCATCCGGAATCGCTCCACCCGCTCCTCCCGGTTGAAAGCCATTACATGGGGCAGCATGATCGCATTTGCCAGCCCGTGCGGAACCCCGTATATGGCCCCCAGGGCATGCGCCAGGGCATGAGAGGCCCCGGTCAGTGTATTGACGAAACACATTCCTGCCAGTGTGCTGGCCAGAAGCATGTGCCCGCGGGCGTCGATATTCGCCGGTTCTTTCACCGCCAGCGGAAGATATTTGAAAATCAGCCGGATGGCGTGAAGACCCAGGGCGTCGGCAACAGGCTCCGCCCCGGTGGAGGTGATCCCTTCTATGGCATGGGTCAGCGCATCCATCCCCGTAAACGCCGTGATTTTTGGCGGCAGCTTCACCGTCAATTCGGGATCCAGCATGGCGATATCGGCGTTGCAAAAGGGATGCGTCACCGACAACTTTGCCTTCGCCTTTACATCCAGCACGACCATCGCATTGGTCACCTCGCACCCCGTTCCCGCCGTCGTTGGAAAGGCAATGTGCGGCGGCAATGGTTGCGCCCCTTCCCACAACCCCGCCTGGTCCGCCAGCGGCTGGAAGTCTTCGTGGCCGCCGCCGATCATGATGTTCACGGCCTTGGCCGTGTCCATCACGCTCCCGCCCCCCACGGCGATCAAGCAGTCCGCCTTGCACTCACGATAAAAAGAGGCCCCCCGGTTGATCACGTCAATCCGGGCGTCCTGCGGGACATTGTCAAAGACCCCGGCCAGTTTAAGGTCGGATTTCCGCACCGCTTCCATGACCATCTCCGCCACGCCGGCTTCCACCAGCCCCTTGTCGGTGAAGAGAAGCGCCTGAGTCCCACCCAACTGGAGCATCTCGAACCCCACTTCCCCACGAATTCCGGGGGAGTAAAGGATTCGCGGACGGTTCACCCAGGTAAAAAATGGTTCAAAAGAAATATCAGGATATTTCATCGCTGCCTCCGTCAAAAAATCAATTTTCCTTATACATGCTCTCGATAAGATCCATGTACTTCTCCGCGACAACCTTGCGTTTCAGTTTTAGCGTCAAAGTGAGTTCCCCCGCGTCCTTGGAGAAATCGTCCTTGAGGATGCGGTAGTATTTGATGGTCTCGTATTGCGCCAGGCGGCTGTTTTTTTCTGCGACGATACCGTCCACTATTTTCAGGAAAGCGGCATTGTCAAGAAGATCCCGTGGCTTGTCGAACTTGATGCCATTTTTCCCAGCCAGCCGCGCCGCGATATCTGGTTCGAGATTTACGAGGGCGACGAGATATTTTTTTCGGTCGCCGAAAACGACAAACTGCGTAAAGAGGGGATCTTCCTTAAACAGGGTCTCGATCTTCTGCGGTGCGGTGTTCTTGCCGCCGGCGGTGATGATAATATCCTTCTTCCGATCGGTGATATACATCAGCCCTCTTTCGTCGAAACGGCCGATATCCCCCGTCATAAAGTAGCCGTCGCTGGTAAATGCCTCTTTGGTCGCCGCCTCCATTTTCCAGTAACCTTTGAAGAGCCCGGGTCCTTTTACAAGAATTTCCCCGTCTTTGGCAATTTTGATGTCCAGTCCCGGCAGGGGCCGCCCCACCGATCCCGGTGAAAAGTCGTTCAGATTGCTCAGGGTGCCTCCGCCGGTGGTTTCAGACATCCCCCATCCTTCGAGCACGAAGATTCCGGCGCCGTTGAAGAAGGTGACGATTTCCCGGGCAATGGGGGCGCCCGCCGCGCACATCCATCTGATCCTGCCGCCCAGCGCGAGCTGGAGCTTCTTGAAAATGAGGGCGTAGGCCAGCTTGTGTTTCACCTGCAATCCGAAAGGAATGGGCCTCCTCTCTTCCTTGCAGATGCTGACCTCATTGCCAACAGTCTGGGCCCAGCGGAAAAGTTTCTGCACAACAGGCGGCTTCTGGCTTACCGCAAGCTGCATCTTCTGGTAGATCTTTTCGAGCACCCTCGGGACGGCAAACATAATGGTGGGTTTTTTGGTCTGAATATCCTCGACGACCGTCTCGATCGAGCCGGCCATGCTCTTTGTGATTCCCCGGTACATGACATACAGGTGAACGGGAACCCTCTCAAAGATATGGCTGAGAGGCAGAAAGCCGACGACGTTGTCCGTATCATAGCCATACTTTGGTTCCACAGCGTCCAGGGCGTGGATATTTGCCATAAGAACCCCGTGGGTGATCATGGCGCCTTTGGGAACACCGGTCGTTCCCGAGGTGTACTGGAGAAGGGCCAGGTCATCAGGTCCGACAGCGTCCGCCAGTTTCTCGAAAAGGGCAGGATCTTTCCCGTGCTGCTTGCGTCCGAGCTCCTGGAGGGCGGCGAACGTGATGATCTCCTTCCCGTTGGCGCGCTTGTCCTTGTCATCGATGATCACGATTGTCTTGAGACCCGGGTTGTTTTTCATGGCGAATTTCGCCTTCTCAAGCTGACCGGAATTTTCGACGACGATGACCTTGGTTCCAGAGTTTTCGATGATCTGGTTGACCTCATCCTCCTTGACCATGGTGTAAATTCCGAAAACGCAGGCGCCAGCGCCGAGCCCGCCCATGTCGGCATAAACCCATTCCAGCCGGTTTTCGGACATGATGGCGATGAAATCACCCTTGCGCACCCCCAGCTCATAAAACCCCAAACCGGCGGCGCGTGCGCGATCATAATACTCGTTCCAGGTTGCCGCTTCCCATCCCTGAGGCATCCTTTTTTCCAGGCAAATCCTGTCGCCGTAGCGCTTGACGCGGTCCCTGAAAACCCTGTTGATCGTTGTCTCCTGGCTCTTTTCCATAACTCCCTCCTTCTTTATTGTGGTTATACTTCGTAAACGTAAAATCCACGACCGCTTTTCCGCCCCAGACGGTTTTCCCGGATCATCTCTGCAAAGAGGGGGGACGGTTTGTACCGCTCCTCGCCAGTCATCTCATAGAGGGCATTGAGCGCGTTGTTCACAACATCGATCCCCGCCATGTCCATAATCTCCACGGGCCCCATGGGATGGTTCGATCCCAGTTTCAGACCCAGGTCGATGTCCCGGGGCGTGGCATATCCTTTGAAAATCTGATCGGCGGCCTCGTTGTACAGCAGGCAGAGGAACCGGTTTACGATGAAACCCGGCACGTCCTTTGCCCGGATGGGCGTTTTACCGACCGCCTCGCAGAATGCGAGGGCAGCGCTCACAACGGACTCTTCTGTCTGTTCCCCGCAGATGACTTCCACCAGGCGCATGAGAGGCGCCGGGCTGAAAAAGTGTGTCCCGATCACCCGTCCGGGGTTTTTCGTCGCGGCGGCGATCTTGGAAATGCTCAGGGTGGAGGTGTTTGAGCACAAAATGGTTTCCTTCGGACAGACGCGATCCAGTTCTTCAAAGACATTTCGCTTCAGTGTCAGGTCTTCGAAAACGGCTTCAATGACCATGTCCGCCCCCGCAACGGCCTCTTCCATATCCGTCACGCCCTTGAGGCGGCCGAGAATCTGGTCATGATCCGCCTGGTTCAGTTTTCCCTTGGCAAGCTTTTTCCCGACAAAACTCTTGATGGTGTCCAGGCCTCGTTTGACAAACCGCTCTTCCACATCCCGGAGGGTTGTTTCAATCCCGTTTTCAACGGCCACCTGGGCAATGCCCGCCCCCATGGTTCCCGCACCGATGACGCACAGTTTCTTTATCATATTCACCTTTTGCCTTTCATCAGCCGATAATCTGAAAGTGTCTGATATCCTGGATGTTCCCTTCCATTTTTTCGGTTTCCCTGAAAACAGCCCGGACCTTCATCCCCACCCTGATCCGGTTCAGATCCGTCTCATTGATGATGTGGGAAAAGATGTTGTCCGCCCCGTCAAGCCGGATGTAACCGTAGGTATAGGGAATGGGGCGCTGTGCACCGGTGTTCGGGTCGATGAAGGGGTAATTCACCACGGAGAATGCCGTGATCACGCCCGTATCCGAGAGGGGCACAAGCTCTGTCAGCTCTGTAAAGCAGGGGCCGCATACGCGCCGCGGTGGCACATAGACCAGGCCGCAGCCATGGCACCGGATGCCGATAAAACGCCTGTTTTCCTTGATTTCCTGGAAAAATCTGCTCCCATAAAGCCCGATCGACCAATCGTAAGGCATCGGGTGCGTGAAGGTGACCTTAAGCAGTTCACCCTGTGCATTTTCTGTTGGCATGGCTCCTCCCTTTTTCGTTATGGCTTTTCCGAGCTTAAAATGACAACATCTGTCCAGAAACAGCCGCCAAACCCCGTGGCAAGGGCATTCCGGACATCAGGCACCTGCCTTGCGCCGCCCTTTCCCATGACCTGGATCGCTGCCTCTGCTACCCTCAGAAGCGCCGTTGCGCCGATACAGTTGGTCGAGATCACACCCCCGGACGGATTCACGGGAAGTTTGCCGCCCATATGGGTATTCTTCTCAGCCACAAATTTCGGGGCTTCTCCCGGGCCACAAAACCCGAGATCCTCAATCCATTTGAGCCCCGCCCATGTATAGGGAAGATAAAGCTCGGCCACATCGATCTCATCCACAGGACTTGTGATTCCCGCCTGGGCATAGGCATCTTTGGAGGCGCGCTGCATCGATACGAGCCCCTTGTTGTAATCTGTCGAATCCCCGAACCAGGTGTAAGTGTGCCGCACGGCGGCCGCCTTGAACCAGGCGGGTTTTGGGGCAATCTTCTGGGCGACGCCGTCGGCCGCAAGAATGCAGGCGCAGGCGCCGTCGCTGCGCGGGCAGATATCCCCCAGTTTGATCGGATAGGCGAGCATGGGTGAGTTCATGATATCGGCTACGGTAAAAGGCCTTCGCAGGTGCGCATAAGGGTTGTTCATGGCATGGTTCCGGTCCCGCTCGCCGATGAGTGCAGCATCTTCCTGCGTCGCACCGTACTTCTCCATGTAGGCCGTCGCTTCCGTTGCCAGGCTGGGGATTGCCCCGGAATACGAAAAACGGTCCCACACCGGGTCCGAGCAGGTGATGATCGCCCCCGTTGTATCGGATTCCGAGTTCTTCTCGAACCCGATCGCCAGCACCCGGTCGAAGAGTCCGGAGGCCACATGGTAGTAAGCGGCAATCGCAACCGTCGCTCCGGTCGTCCCGCCGGTTGACACCTTCATGATCGGCTTCATCACCCCCCCGGAGCCTTCGACGCTGTAAGTGTCCACATAGTTGATCGACTCGAAGTGGTCCATATTCCCGATCACGATGGCATCGATCTCCCGGATGGTCAATTCGGCGTCGGCAAGCGCCGCCGTGACCGCTTCATGGATCATCTCCCGCGACGTCACGTCGGGCCGGTGGCTCTTGTGATAGGTCTGTCCCGTTCCTACGACGGCTACTCGTCTTGCCATTTTTCACCTCATCTGTTTCCACCAACGATCCATACGCAGTGGCTCTGTCCGCAAGGTCCGTTAAACCCGTGAGCGAGCGCCGTCCCGGCGCCTTTTATTTGCCTTGCCCCGGCATCGCCCCGAACCTGGAGAGACGCTTCGATCAGTCTCGCAAGCCCGGCCACAAGCACCGGGTTTGCCGACAGGGCGCCACCGGACGGATTGACGGGAAGCTTTCCCCCCATGACAGTCACCCCCTCGTCAATCATCCTGAAGCCTTTTCCCGGCTCACAGATATCCAGACCTTCCAGCCACAGTGGTTCCATATAGCTGAACGGTTCCAGCACTTCCGCCACATCGATCTCCGCAAGCGGATTCCTGATTCCGGCCATCTTGTATGCGCGCCTGGCCGCATCGCGCAGCGCAACGGGGTTGGCGAGGTCGCGGTCGCCCAGAAGATAGTCTTCGCTGCAGTGCGCCACACCTTTAATCCATGCCGGTTTCGTTTTGCATCTGGCAACAACCTCCTCGCCTGCGATAATGATCGCAGCGGCCCCGTCACTGATGGGACAGCAATCGAGAAGCTTCAGCGGTTCCGCTATTTTTCTCGACTTCATGACGTCCGCCACCGTAATCTCCATGGGAAGCTGCGCAAAAGGGTTGCGCCTCGCATTCCCGTGATTCTTCACCGAAACCTGCGCGATATCTTCTTCACGTATCCCGTAGCGGGTTAGATAGACATTGGCCTGGATTGCCGCTGAGGAGATGGCGTCGATTCCCAGATGTCGCTGGAAGATGGGGTCAAACATGCCGTTTGTGGCAAGGGGAAGGCTGCCTTCGCTTCCCTTGCAGTGGGCCACCACGATCGTGGCCTTGTATCCGGACAGAACCCTCATGAGCCCGTAGAAGGCGCCGAAAGTCCCGTCTCCGGACACCGTCGAGATGTTTTTGTCCTGCCCCCCGCAGGCATCGCCCACGGCCATGCCGGAGATCGTCCGACCATCAAAAAAATCATTCGATACCGTCACGACGCTGTCGATGTCATCAATCCCGAGTCCCGCATCATCCAGGGCCGCACGGGTCACATCAAACACCAGGTCGGCAAAGATCTGATCCTTCTTTCTTCTCTCATACTTCGTCTGCGCCACGCCGACGATCGCCGCATTGTCCATTTCAATCTCCTCCACAGGCGTTTAGATGAGCTCGAAAGAGTCTATGTCCAGGATGTGCCCGGTTCGCTGCTCACTGAAAATCGCCTTCACCCTGAGACCATTTCTTATTTTGTCCAGATCCTTTTTAATCAGGTGCAGAAAGTCCACGTCAGCCCCGTCCAGCCTGATCAGCGCATAGGCGAATGGCGGCCCCACCGGTTGCAGGGGATGGGCGTAATGCACAATGGTATGCGCCTTGATCACCCCCTCATCTGCGATTTCCACCCATTCTTCCATGTTTGTAAAGCAGCGACCGCAATTCTTGCGGGGCGGCACGAACACCTTGCCGCACTCTTTGCATTTTGTTCCGAGAATCTTCCGTTTGTCCCGGATGGATACCAGAAACCGGCTCCCCGTTTCACCAGCCCACCATGTATAGGGAACGGCAATCTGGCCCTTCAGTGTCAAGGGTTCCACGTCCTTTAACCACTCCGTCATGGGATTCCTCCGCCTGCGTTTTATCTCGCCTTCCTTTAGATGTGGTTCGCTTCTGCCGGAATGCTCTAAACCTTGAGCAGGATGGCCTCGCCCTGAGACAGGCCACCGCAGATTGCCGCAACACCCTTTCCCCCGCCCCGCCTGATCAGCTCATACATCAGGGTCATGGTGATCCGGGCGCCGCTTGCTCCGACTGGGTGGCCGATGGCGATGGCGCCGCCATTCACGTTGGTCTTCTGCTGCAATGCCTTCTCTTTCGCCGGATCTTTCCCTGCCAGAAGCCGGAGGGAGACCAGGGTAACCGCCGCGAAAGCCTCGTTGATTTCGATCAGATCCACGTCGCCGATGGTGTTCCCGGTTCGGGCAAACATTTTTTCGATGGTCTGGGCGGGGACGCAGGCCATATATTTGGGCGTTCCGGCGCCGCCCTCACAGGCCAGAATTTCGCCCAGAGCCTTCAGACCCAGTGAATCCGCTTTCTTTCGGCTCATCATGACCACCGCCGAAGCTCCGGAATTCAGCCCCGGCGCATTGCCTGCGGTGACGGTGGGGCTCCCGTAAATGGTTTTCAGGGAAGCCATTTTTTCAAGGTTCAGGGTCTCGCGTGGCGATTCATCACAGTCCAGAACGATGGGCGCCTTTTTCTGGGCTATCTCCAGCTTCATGAGCTCTTCGCCAACCTTTAGCCTTCCTTCCTTCAGGGCCTGGAAGTACTTTAGATGGCTTCCCAGGGCCCACTCATCCTGCATCTCCCGGGTCACGTCGTACTCCATGGCGACGTGACCGGCGTCGGCGGCCACGGGTGCAAAGCCCTTTCTGGCGTAGCCCAGCTCAAAGAGGACATCCTCCAGGGCGATGGGCCCCAGCCTGTTTCCCCACCGGACCTTGGCGGCCTCGGCAATCAGCGGAACATTTCCCATGTTCTCCGCACCCGAGGCGATCACGATTTCGGCGTCTCCCGATTTGATGGCCCGGTAGCCCAGGCGCATTGCCGTCATGGAGGAGCAGCAGGCCCGGTCGATGGTCAGGGAGATGTTGCTTTCCGGGAAGCCGGCCAGAAGGGTGATCTGCCGGGCCGGCACATTCGTATAGAGGGCGTATTCGGCTGGGATGCACGTTCCGTAGTACACCTCGTCCACCAGAGCGGGGTCCAGCCCGATCCGGCGGACAGACTCCTGGAGCGCAAGCACCCCAAGGTCGATGCTCAGGATGGATCGCAAAACACCATCGAACTTCCCAAAGGGGGTCCGGACAGCGCTAACAATAACAACATCATTGGGTTTCATTGGTTATGCCCTCCTTTTCAGTTAACGGATGCCGAAATCTTTGCCGAGGATCTCCCCGGCGCAGATCACGCCTGAGGCGATCGCGCAATCCATGGCCACACCATATCCCTTGGCCGTATCGCCCGCAAAAAAGAGCCCGCTCACATGCTCCGACCGGACGGGTACTTTCTGGGTCCCGGCCTGGGAAATGCTTTTGGCGACCCCTTCCAGTTTCCAGCAAACAAGGTCGAGCTTCCAGTCAATGCTCTCCCGGAATCCGGGATAGATCTCCTCCATGAACTCCGGCAATCGCCGGATGACCTTGTCCACCAGCTCCCGGTTGCGCGATTCCTTTTCCGTGAGGGGGAGGTAGGCCGTATAGAGGTACTTTCCCGATGGCGCCACGGAGGGATCGATCGCGGACTGGATGTTCCAGCAGATATAGACATCGTAATCGAAGCCCGCAGATTTGGGGAGGATGCAGGTGTTCTTGAGGCCCATCTTTGCTTCTTCCTCGGGCATCACGAGTCTGCTCAGGCCCATATAGGGAACGTAACTGCCGTAGCCGTACATGCTCTCCACCTTCGCCGACCACGCCTCGGGGAAATATTTCCGGTCGATGACCCGGAAGGTGTGCTGGGCGGGGATGTTGCTGATTACGGTTTCCGTTTTGAAGGTCTCTTCGCCTGTCGGGGTTTCGACCCGGACACCCGAAACTTGTCCGCCTTCCACTGTAATTTCCAAAACGCGGGCCTGGTAGCGGATCTCGCCGCCGAAGCCTTCGATCTTGCGGACCAGCG
>CAIUXU010000112.1 GCA_903903205.1 uncultured Syntrophobacterales bacterium | reverse complement strand
TTGGAGGGATCGTGCTCAATCTCACAAACGGCGGGCTGAACAAGCACGCGGTCAAGATGGCGCTGAAGATGGGGGCCAAAGAGGTTTGGATGCCCACGGTACATGCCGACTATTTCGTCAAAAACAAGAGTCATGTGCCGAACCTTGCAACAGAAATCGGCGCTGATGTCCAGGGTCTTGTGCTGGTCAAGGAAGACGGCACGCTAAAAGATGAACTTTACGAGATCTTCGACATTATCAAGGAAGCCGACGCGATCTTCGCAACCGGCCATGTCACCAAGGAGGAGGCGAAGCTGGCGGTCCGCGAGGCGGCCAAACGTGGGGTGAAAAAGATCATCGTCACCCATCCGGCCGCAACCTTTGTTCACTACAGCGTCGAGGATATGAAGGAGATCCTGGATCTGGGCGCCACCTTCCTCGAACACACATGGAATGACGTTACCCGCCAGGTATCCCATCCGCTACAGATCTCGGTTCTGTTTGATATCATCAAGGCTGTTGGCGCTTCACACTGCATCATGTCCACGGACGCCGGCCAGTGGCTCAACCCCCCGGCTGCCCAGCAGATGGGGATCTATATCAAGGAGGCCCTGATGAGCGGTATTTCGGCCAAGGATGTCCGGATGATGGTTGCCGACAACCCGGCGAAGATCCTCGGCATCTAAGTAATTCTTTGAGAGGGAAGATAGGGGCCGCCACCTGACGGATACCGGCGGTTTCGGAACGGAATGGACAAACCATGAGAGAGGAAATTGAAATGACGGCAAAGATAGGGTTTATCGGTCTCGGAACCATGGGAAAATGGATGGCGTTGAATATGCTGAAGGCCGGCTTTGCGGTGCGGGTGTATGACATCAATCCGGCGCCGATAGGGTTTCTTGTCGGAGAGGGCGCCGTGGCAGCGAAATCGGCAGCGGACGCGGCCGCCGCGGTGGACTGGCTGTTTATGAGCCTGCCCGATACGGAACTGGTGGAAAAGGTGATTTTCGGAGAAAACGGTATCGTACAGGGGGCCCGGCCCGGTCTCGTCCTGATCGACCTGAGCACCATCAGTTACATGCCGACCCTGGAGATCAACCGCAGGCTGCAGGAAAAGGGGATCATTTTCGCAGATGCGCCGGTATCCGGAATGGAGGCGCGCGCAAAGGAAGCCAAGATCACGGTGATGTTCGGCGGAGATGAGAAACTTTTCCAGGCGGTACGGCCCGCGCTCGATGCCATCGGCAACCAGATCGTCTATATGGGGGCGGTCGGCAGCGGGCAGTTGACGAAACTGATCAATCAGCTCCTCTTCAACATCAGTTGCGCCGGATTGGCCGAGGTTCTTCCCATGGCCGTCAAGCTTGGACTCGATCCGGAAAAGGTGGCCCAGGTCGTCACCACCGGGACGGGACGCAGTTTCGCCGCGGATTTCTTTATTCCACTGACGCTGAAAAACCGGTTTGACGAAGGCTATCCGGTGAAAGCCGCCTACAAGGACATGATCAGCGCCGCCGAGATTTCCGCGCACAAAGGCATCCCCCTGCCGGTCGTCAATGCCACGGCGGTAACCTTCCAGATGGCCATGGCGG
>CAIUXU010000111.1 GCA_903903205.1 uncultured Syntrophobacterales bacterium | reverse complement strand
TTTATCGTCCAGTATGAGGTTCTTGCCCGCTTCCGGGGGCGGCAGAAGAGGCTTTCGCTTCACACGAAGCTCGTTTTGCTGACCACCTCCATTTTGATCGTCACAGGGGCGGTTCTCTTCTATGTTCTCGAAGCGGATCAAATTCTCAAAGGAGTGCCCGGTCCCACGCAGTTCCTGGATTCCCTTTTCCAGTCGATAACGCCACGAACCGCCGGATTCAACACGGTGGACATCTCACGGCTGACCAACGATACGATTCTGCTCATGATGATCCTTATGTTTATCGGGGCGTCGCCAGGGTCGACCGGCGGCGGGATCAAGACGACGAGCTTCGCGCTCCTCCTGCTGTTGATCTGGAACCGGATGAAGGGGCGATACCATGTCAATGTCTTTAACCGGCGGATACCGCGTGAGATCATCGGCCGAACGATTGCCATCATCTTCGCTTCGGCGTTTTCGATCTGTTTGATCACGTCGATACTTCTGTTTTTCGGAGGTGCGGAGCATTATGGGGAGACTTTGCAGCAATATGTCCCCATGTACCGCCATCTTTTTGTGGAGTATCTGTTCGAGACGGTATCGGCGTTCGGCACAGTGGGGCTTTCCATGGGAATCACGCCGAAGCTGAACGATATGCAGAAGTTGGCGATCATTCTGATGATGTTTGCCGGCCGGGTGGGGCCACTGGCGCTTGCTTTTTCCTGGTATGCCGTGGGGAAAAAGGAGATCAAATACGCGGAAGAGTCGGTCATGGTCGGGTAAACACTTGGTTAAGGAGGTTTGAACCATGCAGCAGCGTGTGGTTGTCATCGGAATGGGGATCTTCGGCTTCAATATCGTCCGGGAACTCTATGAGGGCGGTTTCGAGGTGATTGCCGTCGACAAGAACAAGGAGGCGATTCAGCGGGTGAGGGATTGCTCCACCAAGGCGATCGTCGCCGACGGGACCGACAAGGAGATCATGGATGCGATCGGCATACAGGAGGAGGATACCGTCATCATCTCTTTCGGAGAGGATCTGGCGGCTGCGACGCTTACTACCCTCCACCTTCGGCAGATGAAGGTCAAGACGATCATCGTCAAGGCCCCCAATGAGGAGCATAAACTGATCCTGGAGAAGGTTGGGGCGACGGAGGTGATGATTCCGGAGAAGGAGATCGCCCACAAGGTGGCGAAGAGCCTTATTTCTCCAAATGTGATTGATTATCTTCCCCTTTCGGATGATTACATGATCTCCGAAATTGCGCCACCCAACAGTTTTCTTGGCAAGTCCATTGCCGATCTCCAACTCCGGGGCCGCTACCACGTCGAGGTGATCGCGATTCGGGATATTGTCTCCGACAAGATCACCATGATTCCCGGGGCGGAATGCGTGATCAAGGACGGGGATGTCCTGGTCGTGGTGGGCAAGGAAAAGGATATCCAGCAGATCAAATAGATCGAACCAGCTTAAGTCCCTGAAAAAGAGCGAACGGCGCGGTATGCCGGCTCGAATTCTCAAGCCACGTCAACAAAGGGACATCTTGCGGAATGCATTGAATACCGGCGCCCGGAGAATGGAGCCGATCGTCCTGGACGAAAAAGGGGGGACAGCTCCCGAATTTTGCTGCAAAAATCGGGAGCTGTCCCCCTTTTTTCTGAGCTTGTCGAAGGATGAGTCGCATGACCGAAAAAACAGACCCC
>CAIUXU010000110.1 GCA_903903205.1 uncultured Syntrophobacterales bacterium | reverse complement strand
TTTCATCAGCGGACTGATCCGAGAAAAGCAGGCGGCCAAGACTGTCGATCTCCATATCGCGCCCCAAAAGCAGCGTCCGGATCGTTCCGAGAGATACGGGGATGGCGTCCCGGCTCCCCGGTGCACAAATATTGCAGGTCAGGCCGCCTTTCGAGGCGTCGAAACGGTAGGAAGCCTCTTTTACGATCGGCGTCCGGCAGGAAACGCAGTGGTCAAGAACCGGGTCGTATCCGGAAATCCGGAGGAGACGGATTTCGAAAAACCGGAGCAGCGCATCCGTTATGGCTCTCTCCTCTATCAGCCGGAGAAAATCGAGCAGAAGGCAAAACGAAGCCTCGCTCTTTTTGTCTTCCGGTGTGAACTGATCCGTAAGATCGATCAGGCAGGAAGCGGCCAGCGTTTTTTCAAGATCGGAGCGGATGCCGGGAAAATGCGAGAGTACATCGCACCCCTCGATCAGGGCCAGGCTGTCCGGACTTCTCCGCGAAAATAGAATCCGGGAAAAGCAAAAGGGCTCGATCGCGTTTGCAAAACGTTTTCGGCTTCGTCTTGCCCCTTTGGCGATTCCGCGGATCTTGCCGAAGTCCGCGGTGCAGAAGGTCACGATCCGGTCTGATTCGCCGTAGTCGATCACCCGGAGAACAATGGCCCCCGTTCGCAGCTCTGTCCTCGTCGGAATCATGTCAGCAGTCGCGATAGCGGATCTCGCCGCCGACAATCGTCAGAACCGCCTTTCCCTTCAAGGGCCGGTTGTGAAAAGGGGTGTTCTTTCCCCGGGAACGGAAAAGTGCTCGATCCACGGTCCATTCCCTCTGCGGGTCGATGATTGTGATATCGGCGTCGGCGCCCTCGGCGAGAGTTCCCTTCGGGATACGGAGGATACGTGCGGCGTTGACGGTCATCTTTTCGATCAGTTCCGGAAGCGTGAGAAGACCCTCATCAACCAGACCAAACGAGAGGGCCAGAGAGGTTTCCAGGCCCGTGATGCCGCTTGCCGCGTAGTCGAATTCAACCTCCTTGTCCGTCCGGGCATGGGGCGCATGGTCGCTTGCGATCACATCGATCGTGCCGTCGCGGAGACCTTCCCGGATGGCTTCGCGATCCTCTGCACCGCGCAGCGGGGGGTAAACCTTCGCAGCGGTGTCGAAGGTCCGAACGGCCTCATCCGTCAGCGTGAAGTAATGGGGCGCCGTCTCTGCGGTGACACGGACTCCGCGGGCCTTGGCCTCGCGGATCAGATGGACCGCACCGGCGGTGCTGACGTGGGCAATGTGCAGATGCGCCCCGGTGTATTCAGCAAGAAGGATATCCCGTGCAACCATGACATCCTCCGCGATCCCGGGGATCCCCGGCAGGCCGATTTCGGTGGAGACAAAGCCTTCGTGCATCATCCCGCCAGCGGAGAGGTTCCGGTCCTCACAGTGCGCGATGACCGGCATGTCCAGTGAGGAGGCGTATTCCAGCGCGCGGCGCATCAGGGCAGCGTTCATGACCGACCTGCCGTCATCGGAAAACCCGATGGCGCCGGCGTCCTTCAGATCCCAATATTCACTGAGTAGCGCACCCTCCGACTTGAGGCTGATCGCCGCGATCGGATAGACGTTTGCCAACCCGCATTCCGCCGCCTTTCTCCGGATGAATTCGGTGATGGAGCGGTTGTCGTTCACGGGATTCGTGTTGGGCATGCAGGCGACAGAGGTGAAACCGCCAGCCACGGCCGCTTCGCTTCCGGAGGCGACCGTCTCCTTGTACTCGAAGCCGGGTTCCCGCAGGTGGGTATGCATGTCGATCAGACCGGGGACGACAATCTTTCCGCGGAGATCAAGAACCTCCACGCCGGGGGGCGCCCCCTTCCCTCTGCTCTTTCCGGTCTGGTCCAGCTCCCCTGCGCTTCGGGCAATTTTTCCATTTTCGATCAGCAGGTCCCCCGTTCCATCCACTTTTCGGGAAGGGTCCACCACCCTGCCGCCTTTCAATAAGAGAGTCATGAGATTCCTCCCGTCAACAGGTAAAGAAGGGCCATCCGGACGGCCACGCCGTTCGTGACCTGGTCGAGGATGATCGAATGGGGGCCGTCAGCGATATCCGGCGAAATCTCCACCCCGCGGTTGATCGGTCCCGGATGCATGATAAGAACGTCCTTCCGCGCAAAACCAATGTTCTTGCGGTTGAGGGAGAAATACTGTGCGTATTCCCGCAGTGACGGAAAGATGTTCTGCTTCTCCCGCTCCGTCTGTATGCGGAGCATCATGATGATGTCCGCATCGCGGATCGCCTCTTCGATACGGAAATGTACAGCAACCCCCATCTTTTCGATGCCGCGGGGGATCATGGTGGCCGGTCCGGAGACGCAGACCCGGGCTCCCATCTTGGTCAGACCATGGATGTTGGAGCGGGCGACGCGGCTGTGGGTGATGTCGCCAACAATCGCCACCTTCAGCCCGGCTATTCCCCCTTTCTTCGTCCTGATCGTCATCATGTCCAAAAGCGCCTGGGTCGGGTGTTCATGCGCCCCGTCGCCGGCGTTGATGATCGACTGTCGGAGGATACCGGCAAGCATGTGGGGCGCACCGGCGGCGCTGTGCCGGATCACGATAATATCCGGATTCATTGCCTCCAGATTTTTCGCCGTATCGATCAGGGTTTCACCCTTCACGACGCTACTGGTCGAAGCTGAGATGTTGATCGTATCCGCACTCAGACGCTTGCCGGCAATCTCGAAGGAGGTCCTCGTCCGGGTGCTGGCCTCATAGAAAAGGTTGACAACGGTCTTTCCGCGGAGGGTAGGGACCTTCTTGATCTCTCTGGTGGATACCTCGATGAAGGAATCCGCCGTTTCGAGAATCAGGTCGATCTCCTCCACGGAGAGTTCCTGGATGCCGAGGATGTCTTTCCGGTTCAGTTTCATGGTAGTGCCTCTTCCCTTATGTGCTTTCCTCGATAACAACCTCGTCAATGCCGTCTTTCTCCGTCAGCGAAACGCTTACCGCTTCCCAGAGCGAAGAGGGGAGGTTCTTGCCGACAAAGTCCGCCCGGATGGGCAATTCGCGGTGCCCACGGTCGATCAGGACGGCAAGTTGTATCCGTTTAGGCCGGCCAAAATCAATCAGGCAGTCCATGGCGGCGCGGATCGTGCGGCCTGTAAAAAGGACATCGTCGATGAGGACAACTTTTTTCCCGTCCAGCGAGAAAGGAATATCCGTTTTTCCCAGTCGTGGTGCTCGGTGGGAGGTCTGCAGGTCGTCGCGGTAGAGGGTGATATCGAGGAGCCCGAGAGGAATCTTTTTGCCCTCAATTCCTGAGATCTTCCGGCAAAGTCGCTCGGCGAGAAAAACCCCCCTGGTCTGGATTCCAACCAGTACCAGCTCCCGGACCCCTTTGTTCTTTTCCAGGATCTCATAGGCGATGCGTGTTAGAGAACGGTCAATTCCCTCCGCATCCATGACGACCTTTTTCTGCTCCATGGTTCCCCTCATTCCATACTGTGATTCAAAAAAAAAGCCTTCCCCTGATGGGTGAAGGCCTACATACCGATTTTTGAAGAGATATTTTTTTGCATGAGTCGTCCCTTTTCAATCTCACGGGATTCAATTAAAAGGGTATAAAAAGCGCCAATTTCCGGAGCGACCATACAACAGAAAAACAGGCAGTGTCAAGCCCCAAAATAGGGTGGAAAAAAACTGTTGAAATATCAGGTTTGGTGTTATAGGCACCCCTATGTGGAGGCGATGAACATGGTACTGAACATGGCGGTGGACCATGAACCTCAGGTTTTTTTGTTTTTAAGCGAACTCCTGGGGAGAAAAATTGTTGACTCGGAAGGCCGTGCCATCGGCAGGGTTCTCGACCTGACTGGAAATATCGGCGGGATGTACCCTCCGGTCGCCGATATTCTCCTGCGACGCGAAGAGGATCGACGAATGGTTATGCTTCCCTGGCAAACTATCGCGGCTGTTAACGGGACCTTGACCACCCGGCCCCTCTTGCCAGAAGATTTCCGGGACCCGGCGCCTCGACCCGGCGAACTTCTCCTTAAAGAGACCCTGCTGGACAAGCAGGTCGTGGACACGGACGGGGCAAAAATCCGGCGGGTCAACGACCTGCAGTTTTTGATGGCGAAAAAGACTCTCTTCCTGGTCCATGTGGATGTCGGTTTTCTTGGTCTTCTGCGGCGCGTCGGTCTGGAAAAACCAATCGGTTTTATCCTCAGCAAGCTGTTCGACTACGCCATGACGGATCAACTTATTTCCTGGAAATTTGTTCAGCCCGTCTCCTCACCGGATCTGCTGCGGCTCACCGTCGCCCAGAACCGCCTGGCTCAGCTCCACCCAGCGGATCTCGCCGATATCATCGAAGATCTCAATATCCATCAGCGCTCCGCCGTATTCCGTTCGCTTGACGTTGAAACGGCCGCAGAAACCCTGGAAGAGACCGATCCGAAAATTCAGGTGAGTCTTATTGAGGGCCTCTCCACCGCGAACGCCTCCGATATCATCGAAGAGATGTCTCTTTCCGAGGCGGCAGACCTTCTGGGAGACCTCCCCAAGGAGAGGGTTGAGGGAATTCTCAAGGAGATGGAAAGAGAAGTCGCGGAGGATATGAAGGAGCTTCTCGCGCATCCGGAAGAGATGGCGGGAGGGCTAATGACTACCTCGTATCTCAGCTTTGCGCCTGCGGTGACAGCCGACGAGGCCATGGAGAAGATCCGTCGTGAAGCCGAGGATATGGATCTGATCTATTACCTCTACGTCGTGGATGACCAGGAACATCTTCTCGGCGTGCTGAGTCTCCGTGATCTGCTGGTGGCGCAGCCCGCGACCATCCTCTCTGATCTGATGGATACGCGGGTGGTTGCGGTGAACATCGAGGAGAATAAGGAGCGGATTGCCGATGATTTCGCAAAGTACGGCATCCTGGCCATGCCGGTCGTTGATGGCAACAACTCGCTGAAGGGTGTTATTTTGTTCAAGAATCTCCTTGAATTGGTCGCGCCGAAGTTGGGCCGGTAGAATAACGATGAATGAAGAAGGCGGCACTGAGCGATGGTTGATTTCCTTTCCGAAGGCATTCGCAGATTCCGGCAATCCTCGTCCGTCCGAAAGTACTGGCGGTCGCTAGGACTATTCTTCGCGCTGATCGGACCGGGGATTATCACCTCCAACGTGGACAATGACGCGGGCGGCATCACAACCTACTCCCTTGCCGGTTCCGAATACGGTCTTACCCTTCTGTGGACCCTTATCCCGATCACCGGCGTACTGATTGTTATCCAGGAGATGTGCGCCCGGATGGGCGTGGTCTCGGGTAAGGGTCTTTCCGACCTGATTCGCGAGCGGTTCGGGGCGAGGATCACCTTCTATCTGATGATCGTCCTGTTTCTGGCCAATCTCGGGAACACAATTTCCGAATTTGCCGGCGTTGCGGCAAGTCTCGAGATCTTCGGCATCAGCCGGTACATATCGGTACCGTTCAGCGCTGCCTTTGTCTGGTGGCTGGTCGTCAAGGGAAATTACAAGTCCGTGGAGAAAGTGTTTCTGTTTGCCTGCGTCTTTTACCTCTCCTACATCGTCTCGGGTTTCATGGGAAAGCCGGACTGGAGTGCCGTGGGGTCTTCACTGCTGAAACCGACCTTCAGGATGGAAACGGGCCTCCTGACGATGGCCGTGGCCTTGATCGGAACCACGATCGCCCCCTGGATGCAATTCTACCTCCAGTCCTCTGTGGTGGACAAGGGGCTCAAGGCCGACGACTACCCGTACATCCGGATGGACGTTATCTTCGGATCGGTCATGGTCAACGTGATCGCCTTTTTCATCATCATGCTCTGCGCTGTAACGCTCTTCCAGAATGGCGTCCGGATCGAAAGCGCCAAGGATGCCGCCCAGGCGCTTGCGCCACTCGCGGGGGAATACTGTTCCTGGCTGTTCGCATTCGGACTTCTGAACGCGTCGCTCTTTGCCGCCTCGATCCTGCCGATCTCAACCGCCTACACGATCTGCGAGGCCTTCGGGTGGGAATCCAGCCTTAACCGCAAGTTCATGGAGGCCCCTCAGTTCTACGGCCTCTATACCCTGATGGTTCTCCTCGGCGCAGGAATCATCCTGCTGCCCGATATGCCGCTGATCCGGATCATGTTCTACTCCCAGGTCATCAACGGGGCAATTCTTCCCGTCATCCTTGTCTTCATGCTTCTGCTGGTGAACGACCGGCGGATCATGGGAAAATACAAAAACGGCCCCGTCATGAACATCTTCTCCTGGCTGACCGTCGCGGTTCTCACCTTCCTTTCGCTGGCTATGCTGGTTTTCGCGGTGTTATAGCTGTGTCAATCCTTTTGAGCTCCCCCTCAAACGATGAATCAGAACAAACCCTGTCTTTCCCGTTCTTTTTCCCCTGGTACATGAGCTGGTCAACCCGGTGAGATCGG
>CAIUXU010000109.1 GCA_903903205.1 uncultured Syntrophobacterales bacterium | reverse complement strand
GCGCCCTCCTTCAGGCGGGGAATGTCCTCCTTCTTCAGGTCCATCGTAACCGCTTCCCGCTCGGTTGCCCCGTCGAAAACTACGTAGGCGGTGGCATAGGGGGTGTCCCGGACGGCCCCGGTGAGCGGGTCGGGGCTTGCGAAATGGACGATATCAAAGTGGGTTATCACCCCCTTCGGGCCGACCTCGACAAATTCATGGACCCGGACGCGGCACCAGGCGCAAATCTCCCGGGGAGGGATCTGGGTTCTACCGCATTTCGGGCAGCGGTTGGCGAGAAACTTCTTCTCCCGGAGGCCGGCGAACCAGCGCCCCATGACGGGTCCGGAGGCGAAACGCTGTTCCATGGCATTCGTCACCCGAAGCGAGATCAGCTCCTCTGCCTCCGTGGCGCCGGGAACGACGTATTTCCGGAAGAATTTCGCCGTGGCGCCAGCGGCGGCCATGTCCCCCTCGATCTTCACCGCGCCGGAGGTGAATGCGCTAACCGCCTCGATGGTCCCGGTCATCATCCCCGCGTAGGTCTTTGCCTCCATCGTCATCTTCACCGTGAGGGGATCGGCGAGACCTTCCCGGACCTCGCATTTCCCGCCCCCGATGACGATGGTCCACCGTCCGCCGCCTTCACCAGAGAGGTCATAACCGATATTCATGGCGACTCCTTCGGCCTTCTCCGGCCGGAACCGCTCCACGATCGTGGCAATGATGTCCTGCGCTGTCACTACATCGGGTTTTCTTTCGGGCGCTGCATAGGGGGTGAAGATTTTCGGGAGGAGGAGCATGAGGAACTTGGGATCGCCTGCGACGCGGAGTTTCTGCGAGGAGAGGGCGTCGATGGCGCCGATCTTTCCCAGGGTCACGCCGATGAAGGTCTCCGCATCGGTATGAATCGTGGTCTTGCAGCCGGTAAGTTCTCCTTCCACGGTTTCCACCTTCAGCGTGCCGTGTTTGATTGTGGCCTTCCATTTGCCGCCACCCTCGCCGGTCGCCTCATAACCAATCGCGATGTCCACCTCTTTCGCCTCTTCCGGCTTGAAGCGCTTCGGCATCGTTGCGAAAATGTCCGCAACGGTCGTTCCAAAATATTCAGTCATGGTTCACCTCCTGCCAACCCAGCTCTTTTTCGAGCATCATCAGCACCGTCCAGAATGTTCCGCCAAAACCCGAGGCGAGGGCGTGACGCACCTCTTTCTTGATCTGGTGGCCGCCCGCATCGCCGCGGATCTGAAGGGCCGCCTCCGCCGGCCGGAGCATCGCGGTGGCGCCGATGGGGTTGCTGGCAATCACCCCGCCCGAAGGGTTGATCGGAATTCTTCCGTCCAGATCGAAATCACCTGCCTCCAGCATCCGGAGATGCTCGTCCCCTTTGAGGAGGAAGAATTCGCGGAGCCAGTCCACCGCCCACCAGGCCGATGGGTCGTACATTTCAAAGACGTCGAAGTATGCAACCGGGTCCTGGATGCCGTTCCGGGCAAAGAGCGTCCGTGCCGCGTAGTGGTGGGTTACCTCCGGCTTGTTGAAGCCGAAGAGGTTGGGGATTGTCTCTTCCCGGTGGACCTGGATATGGTCGCGGATCCAGACCGGGGGGTTCTTCGTTCCCTGTTTCACCTTTTCTTCCGAGGTGAAGATCATCGCGCACGCCCCATCCGACTGGGAGCACATGTGGATGAGCCGAAGCTCGCCGACGAGCGGCGGGGAGTTGGCCATCAGGTCCTCCATCTGGCTGTACTCCAGGCCGAAGCGACGGTGGGCCCTCGGGTTCAGCATCGCGTGCTTGTCCATCATGATCCGGTAGCGCATGGCGGCCCGTTTCGCCCGCTCATCGCCGAATTCGTCGATCATCTCCTGGGCGGTGGTGCCGGTCAGCGCCCCGGTCTGGAGGTTCCGGAACCAGAGCGGATCGGCCATATTGGTGATGCCGCCGGTGGTGTTCCCCTCCTGAAGCTTCTCCATGCCGATTGCAAGGACCGTGTTGTAGAGACCGGACGCGACGAGGTTGTCCGCGGCGCAGACCAGCGTGGCGCCGGTGGTCCCGCCTGTAGTGATCCGGTATTCGTCCTTCCCGTAGGAGCCGGTTCCCAGGGAATGCCAAAGGTTTGGGGCAAACTGCATCTCAAAGAGCTCCATATTCCCGTGGACGATGCAGTCGATATCTCCGATTTTGAGCCCCGCATCGGCGAGGGCTTTGATCACGGCCTCCTGGACCATCTCCACCTGGTTCTGGTCCTCTTTGTGGGAAGAAAAAGAGGTTTGGCCGATCCCGATAATTGCGACATTTCTGTTTTTTGTATGTATTTTCATTGCTGAAGGCTCCTTATCTTTCCAGGACCAGGACGGAATGGAACTGTCCTGCCGCCCCGGTGGTCGAATGAGCGACGGCGCGATGCAGATCGGGGACCTGCCGTTCCCCCGCTTCGCCCTTGAGCTGGAGGGCCGCCTCGGCCGCCCGGTAGAGACCAGCGATGATCACGGGGTTCCCTGCCAACATTCCGCCAGAGAGGTTGACGCGATACTTCCCCTGGCCACCCTGATCGAGGAAGCGGGCGCCTTCGCCGTCATCGCACAAGCCCAGACCTTCGAGCCAGAGAGGTTGTTGATAGGCGTAGGCGTCCATCACCTCCACAAGGTCGATCTCTTTCCTTGGGTCTGCAATCCCGGCCTTCAGGTAGGCCCGCCCGGCCGCTTGCTTCAGCGCGAAATTGGCGGTGAGATCCCGGTCGCCGAGGAAGTAGCTGTCCATGCAGTTGGCAAAACCGGAGATCCAGACGGGCCTGTCGGTGAACTCCGCCGCCCGCTCTTCGGAGGCGAGCAGCATCCCCACGGCGCCGTCCGAGACGGGATAGGCGTGAAGCTGCCGGATGGGGTCGCAGAGCTGGGGCGAGGCAATGACCTTCCCCGCCTCGACGATCTCCCGCGCGTTCGCAAAGGGGTTCCGTGCGGCAAACTGTCTGGCCCGGACGACAATCCCGGCGAGGTGCTCCTCGGTGAGCCCCGCCTTCTTCATGTAGGCCCGCGCCTGGAGGGCGGCAGCGTTCAGGTTGTCCAGACCGACCGACCGGCCATAGAAGGGGTCAAACCCCATGTTGGCAATCATGCGCCGACTCTCCGACTGGGATTCCTTGCAGTGGCCCATGACGAGGACCAGATCGGCGTAGCCGGAGAGGATGACCGCCTGGGCATAGCCGATGGCGTTCAGTCCTTCCTGGGCCATCTTTTCTTCACCCCGGTACTTGGCGCCGAGTACGTCGGTCACTCCATTGTTGGAAATGGTCCGCGCATCGAAGAAATCATCCGAGCAGCTTACGATCGTGTTTACCCCGGTCTCTTCGTCAAAGGTGAATCCCGTTTTCGCCTGGAGCTCTTCCAGAACGTCGAGGAGCATCCCCTGAAACCGCTTGTGCCAGAGATCGGAGTCGTTCTTGTGCTGGGCTACGGCACAGATAGCCACCCTTTTCATTGCCATGACTGTTCCCTCCCTGAGGTTGATTCTTGATCTCCTTATACGAACTGCACCAGAGGCCCCCGGTTTCCGGAGACCGCGAGCGTCCGACCGGCATGGCCGTTTTGGAAACGGCCCTCACGGATCGCGAGGATGATCGCATCTTTCTCCCGTGCGCAGTTGACTTCGACCCAGCCGCGGCCGCAGTCCGACAGGTCATGCGAATCGTCCGCCGCCACCCTTGGATATCCGATTTCAGGGCTATCGAACGGCGGGGTTGAAAAACCGTGACTCGTCGCCTCGACGGCGTCCAGCGGAAACCGTTCCGCCACTTCAGCGATACACCGCAGGGTTTCCTTGAGCGGCAGACCGCAATCGGCCGGGTGGTTGAAAATGTGCAGATGCTCCCGCTCTCCTTCGATCCGGCTCACGTGCACGTATCCTTTGCTGCTGGAGACGGTCAGTTCGACACCGGAAAAGATCAGCAGCTTCGAACGGACGGAGGCGATCGTCTCTCGGTAAGAGGCCTTCAGAAGGTGGTCATGATCGGTGAAGGCCAGAAAATCAAACCCCATACCGGCATAGATATCGGCAACCTCCTGCGGGGAGAGGTTTCCGTCGGAACAGGTTGTATGGGTGTGGAGCTGACCCTTGAGCATCATTCGCTATCCCTTTGCCGCACCGTGGAGAAACACCTGGATGATACCGTCGACAATCCGTTTTTCCCTGCCCGGGGTCAGCGTCTCCTCCCCGAGGATCATGACAGACAAAAAGGTGTCGATGGCGCCGAGAAAGACGTATGTGAGGTAACGGGCCTGGATGTCGCTGCGCAGAAAGCCATTGTTCTGCCCCTCCAGAACGATCTCCTGGCAGAGGGCGAAAAGACCGTTGAATTTGTCCCGGCCCTTGCTGTGTGCGTGATAAACAAATCCACGGGAAACCTCGGTAATGAAGATGGAAAGCTGATTCGGCTCGTTTGCGTAAACGCTGAGGAGGTAGCGAATGATCCCGATGAGCTTTTCATCGGTGGGAATGGGGCTTTTCTTCAGCACTTCTAACTTGTTGTAGAAACCCGTCCACCACTCCTCGACAATTGCGTCAAAGAGTTTTTCCTTGTTTTCGAAATAATGGTAAACCAGCCCGTAGGACATCTGCGCTTCGCGGGCGATGTCCGCCATGCGGGTGTCGGCGTAGCCCTTCCTGCTGAAAACCTTCAGCGCGGCGTCGATGATGATCCTCTCTCGATCTGTTTTATCCATGGCCGACTCGTACTAAATATTGATTGACATGTCAATCAATATCCCCCATCATGCCCGCCGCCGTCGTATAAAAATTTCCCGGCCGGTCATCCCGGTGCAAACATGTATCATACTTATTTTAAACAAGTATCTATCGTAAAAGGCCTTGGATAGGGAGTAACAATGCGGTGCAGGAACCACAAAGATCGCGATGCCTTGGCGGTATGCCAGAAACATGAAACCGGCTTTTGCCGGGAATGCTGCGAATGTATGAAAATTGACTATTGCTGTGAATGTATGGACCCAAAACTATACTGCAAATTTAGAAGTGCGTGCGTTATCTGGGAGATGTCCCGCGACCGGCGTAAAAGAGATCTCTTCCATTCCATTTGAGCAGCACACCTCCGAAATAATCCTTGTCTTTTTAAGTCATCTGGTTATAATCACCCGGTTCGTGCGGGAGGTCTCGGCCGGGTGATGATAGAAGCGATCTCCGATGTTTGGGAATGGACCTTTAAACGGTCATCTGTCTTGCTGAGGGTTTCGGAATGGACACGGTCTTTGCGCCTTGGCGCTCTTCCTATATACGAGGGGAAAAACCCGCTGCTTGCGTTCTCTGCCGGGATGCCGCGCACGAGGATGGCCTGGTTCTCTGCGAGGGAAATCACAGTTTCATCATGGTGAACCGCTATCCTTACACCGGCGGCCATCTCATGATCGTTCCATTTCGCCACCTGAATCGTTTGGCCGATCTTCTTCCTGCGGAGAGCGGGGAGCTCTTTGCTTTTATGGATCTTTCCGTCCGGGTTCTGACCGAAGCGATGAAGCCGGAGGGGTTCAATCTCGGCATGAATCTGGGCAAGGCGGCGGGAGCCGGCATTGACGACCATCTCCACATCCATGTTGTCCCTCGATGGGGAGGCGATACAAATTTTATGAGCGTTATCGGTGATGTACGCGTCATTTCTGAGGATGTATCCGGAACGGCACGGGAACTCAGACCCTTTTTCACGAAATTTCAGCAGGAGGTCTGCGGATGAAAGTGATCTATACCGTCATCGTGGCGATTTTCGTCCTGTTCATCATCACCTTTTCACTGGAAAATACCGCCCCCGTCAATCTCGGTTATCATGGTTTTGATTTCTTCAAGCGATCCCTTCCAACGTACATGTTGATTTTCCTCTCTTTTATAGCCGGGGTCATTTTTACGGGGTTTATGGGAATCGTGGAGCGGTTTCGCCTGACCAGAACGATCAACCGCCTGAACAAGACCATACGGGATCTTCGCCGTGAGATGAAGGCAAACGAGAACGAGCACAAGAATAATAGCAATAACGGGAATCCCCCTTGCATCGATGCCGGCGAGAAGACCACACCGCCGACCAGCGAAGCAATCCTCTGATATTTTTTTATAGAAAGTTTATCGGGAGCGTGTTGGAAACGCGTCGTTTTGGGCTGGAGAACATCATGAATTTCGGTGGAATCGAACCTGCATTCAGCGT
>CAIUXU010000108.1 GCA_903903205.1 uncultured Syntrophobacterales bacterium | reverse complement strand
GATTCGAACCGAACAGCCCCCCGCCCCGCTTTTGCAGCTCCCGGTTGTCGATCCGCAGCCGACAGCACATGCTTCGGGCGTCTTCCGGATCCATGTCCGAGTTGATGAAATTGGAAAAATAGGGCACGCCGTATTTGGCGGTCATTTCCCAGAGGCCTTCCAGTTTCGGATCATCCCAGTTGAAATTCTTCGTGATGCTGTAGGTGGGGATCGGGAAGGTAAAAACACGCCCCTTGGCATCGCCGTCAGCCATTACCTCGAGAAAGGCCTTGTTAAAGAGGTTCATCTCCTCCTGAAATTCTGCATAGGTCTCCTTCTGAGGCTCGCCGCCGACAATGACGTTCCTGTCGGCATAGTAGCGGGGCACCGAGATATCGAGCGTAACATTGGTAAAGGGCGTCTGGAAACCCACCCGCGTAGGGACATTGATATTGAAGATAAATTCCTGGAGCGCCTGACGGATCTCCTGATATCCCAGCTTGTCGTAACGGATAAAGGGGGCCAGCAGCGTGTCGAAATTGGAAAAGGCCTGCGCCCCGGCCGCCTCTCCCTGAAGGGTGTAGAAGAAATTGACCACCTGGCCCAGAGCGCTGCGGAGATGCTTGGCCGGCTTGCTCTCCACCTTGCCGGATACACCACGGAACCCCTCCATCAGAAGATCGAACAGGTCCCAGCCCACGCAAGATACCGACAGCAGGCTGAGATCGTGGATGTGGAAATCTCCCTCCGTATGTGCCGTGCGGATTTCCGGAGAGTAGATCTCATTTAGCCAGTAAACCTTGCTGACCTCGGAGGAGATGTAGTTGTTCAACCCCTGGAGAGAATAGTCCATATTGCTGTTTTCGTGAATCTTCCAATCCATTTTCTTCAAATACTGATCGACCAGGTCCACCTCCATCTTGTTGGTAATTTCCCGGAGACGGGCATGCTGCTCGCGATAGATGATGTAGGCCTTCGCCGTCTTGCGATACGAAGAAGAGAGAAGAACCTCCTCCACGATGTCCTGAATTTCCTCAACCGTCGTGATCCGGCTGTCGAAGATCTTTTCCGCCAGATTCAGAACGCGGATGGTCAGTGTTTTTGCGACGGCATGATCAAATTCACCGCTTGCCGCGCCGGCCTTGGCGATGGCGTTGGTGATCTTCTCCGCGTTGAACTTCAACAGACGGCCGTCTCTCTTCTTGATTTTTGCGTGCATGGAGTAACTCCTCTTCGTTAGGATGATTTCATTGGAGAAGAAACCTTTCCAGAATGGCTCTTCTTCCCATAACCGCAACATATTGGGGTTGGGCTCCGTAATACTACTATATGTTGATATGGTCAAGTGGAAATTTCAAAAAAATTGATTCTTTCAGAACCGGGAGGCTTGCCTTTCGAAGATCGGAATTGTATATTCTTCCAACGTTACGGAAATCCATTTACCAGAAAGAAAGGCCAGCAGCAATGGAGGTCGATGAATTAAAGGGATTACATTTCAAGGGATTCATGGCCGAGGAGGAGGCCGTTCGCCTGTATGAACTGGCCGGGGAGGCTTCCGGTCGCGGCCCTTGCCTGGAGATCGGCAGCTATTGCGGCCGTTCGGCTTCCTACCTGGGGATGGGGTGCAAAAAAAACGGTGGAATCCTCTTTTCGCTCGACCACCACGAGGGTTCGGAGGAGCAGCAACCAGGGCAAGAGTATTTCGATCCGGAGCTTCTGGACCCGGCCACCGGGCGAATAAACTCCTTCCCCGCCTTCCGGGAAACGATCCGGAATCTTTCCCTTGAGGATACGGTCGTTCCGATTGTCTCCCGCTCCGCGGTTGTCGCCCGCCTCTGGGCTACACCGCTCAGCCTGATCTTCATCGACGGGGGCCATACCTTTGAGGCAGCTTTTATCGATTACAGCGCCTGGGTCTCACACCTCATGCCGGGCGGCTATCTGGTCATCCACGACATCTTCGCCGATCCAAAGCAGGGAGGCCAGGCGCCCCGCTGTATCTACCGCATGGCCCTCGATTCCGGCCTTTTCGAGGAGCTCCGGATGACGGGAACGCTGGGTGTTCTGCGAAGGGCTGCCCCCGGCTTTCTCACCCTTCATCCCTCCCTATTCCCAGCTCATTTCGAAGCGGAGCGAGGTCAATGAAGGGTTCACCGGCCTTCTTCTTCCTGGATTCTCCGTTTTCCATATCCTTGATGAGGCCGATGACTTTCTCCCGCCCCGCTTTTGTCGTCACGGCCTCTCGGGCAGCATGATGGGCTCCACGGCCTTGTTGTATCGGGAGAAGGCGGTTTCAAGATCGTTTTTGTCGAAGACCTACTCAGCAAGACTGACGTAGCCTTCCACCGACAGGGGGTCGTTTTTGATCGCCCGCTCGTAAAAGGGGATGGAATCCTCTCTACGCTTGATCTGCCGGAGGGCATTGGCAAACCCGATGAGGAGTTCAGGATTCTCCGGTTTTTTGCTCAGCTTCTTTTCATACTTGTCGAGCAGCTCCTGGAGAGCCATCTCCTTCCCAAAGGCGGATACCGACCTGACGGGGATAACCGTTATTTCATCATGATCCATTTTGGCGGAATCGGGATCAAGGGTGAGGAGCGCCAACCGGGCGGTGACCCCGACCATCCCCTCACGGGCGATCTCATAGTGGTCGAGAGCCCCGCATTTCTTGCAGACAATCTTGTCCTCTATCACCGTGTCCTTGGCGCCGACGGCCACAAAGACCTTTTCAACCGTGTAATGATGGATGGTTCGGCATGAGCGGCACTGAAGCGAGATTTCCAGGGGCTCCCTGAGGAGGGCGCCCATATCCCCTCTCTCCATAGCACCTTGCAAGCGCTTCTCCCTTTTCTTCCAGATCTCCAGTTCCCGATCGATACGCTTCAGTTCGGTGTCTGCCACGCCGTTGATGAGGCAGAGGAGACGAAAGATTTCGCTCTCGGTTCGCTCTCCCTCTCTCATCTCAACCTTGAGTACGGGAATGAACCGCTGATCCCCGATGTGCTCCACGGCGTCCAGAAGCCATTCCTTGTACTGGCCCCACAACAGGGGCCAGTGGGTGAGGATGAGATCGACCGTCTCCTCTCTCGGAAGATTCTCCAGTATCCTTAGCGCAAGAGGGATTCTGGCCTGATCGTTCCTCTCGAAAAAGGGGCGCAGAAGCGGGATGGAAAGCGACCCCAGCTTGCCGACGACCTCGGCAATATCGTCATTGAATCCGCTATCTTCGAAGTCCACCGCGAGCAGCTCCCGGGCCAGTTCTTCGTCCATGAATCTACCTGTGAACCGGATGATTCGATCGTTCACCTGGCTGAAAGGAAACTGACCCGCCTGGCGCAAGGCCTCGCGCACCAGGCTCTTCACATCCGCCTTTTCGGCCAGGAGATCCGTGATCGCTTTGTCCTGGGGCGCGTCGGGCCTCTCCTCCATGAAGAGGTCACGCGCCGCATCGACGTCGAGGGTCTCCGGAGCTAGAGAGGCAACGGGTCCCATTGTCGCCGGCAGGAAATGAGTCCCTCAGAAAGTGCTCATTCCCCAACCCCTGCCATAGAGTCCCGGCAGTTCCACCGGCAGCCGTCCCCTCGGCATTATGCGGCCGGTGAGCAGCTCGGCCGCCGCCTGCAACGCAACCGGCCGGTCGCTGTAAATGGCCACATAGGTGGAGGCTTCCGGCAGTTGCATCAGGTCGTAGGGGGAGCGGACGGCAATGACTACCACATTATCACCGTTGATCGCTTTGAGGAGGTTCAGCCACCCGGTATTGCGGTCCAGATTGTAGCTGACCGCCAGCACCACCGGCGCCCCCTTGATGGTATTCACCGCCTGGGCAATATCGTCGACTGTCGGCTGGAGGGGAACGAGACACGGGACGAGACCAGGAAGCTCGGCAAGCAGCGGCTGCATATACTTGATCATCTCCGTCGGCCATACCACGGGGACGGGAGAGGCGCCGGCAAGGGGGAGAAGCCTTTTGTCATTCCGCACCAGGGTAATACCGCCCACCGCGACCTCACGGGCGACGGCAAGGTGTTCGGCTGAGGCGAAGGAGGCCTGCCAGCTCTTGATGGGGAATGGATCGTCCAGCACACCATAGCTCTGCTTGGCAACGAGAATCCGCCGCACGGAGTCGTCCAGCCGTTTCGTGGAAATACGCCCGCTCTTTACCGCGGCCAGCAGGGCCTGGTATATGCCATCCTGCTCCGCCGGTTCATGGCCTGTGTCTGCGCCGAACAGGAGGATGTCCGTG
>CAIUXU010000107.1 GCA_903903205.1 uncultured Syntrophobacterales bacterium | reverse complement strand
GATCCGGCGTCGAGCTCTCCGTGGCCGCCGGGTGGAACACGCTCGCAAGCGGACTCCCCTTGTCGATGACATTGAGGGTGGCCCCCGAGTCCACGAGACCCCAGAATGTACGCCCCCCTGCCTTGGCGTGCAGGAGCACCTCGTTCAGGAAGAAGGTCGACGGTACGCGAACGGGCGTCTCCTTTGGCCAGGTGAAGGCGAGCTTCGTACGGGGCGGTGCAAGACACTCTTTGGAAGCACGTGATGGGCACTCGACACCAGGAACGCTTTTCGTCAAAGTGATGCGAGACTCGCTGCCCGAAGCCTCTTTCCGGTGAAGGGTCAGTGGCCATCGGACACCGGCCGGGTCTGCTTCGGACCATTTGCGAAAGCTGAGTACGGTCTTGTGGCCGTGAATGTCGAGATGTGTCACCGAGAGAAGCGCTGCATCGGTAAAGCCGAAAACCAGCTCGGGATTGCCAAGCTCGGGGAGGTTGTAGCGTACGGAAATTTGGGAGCCTAAAGCGCCAGCAGTACACGTCGCCGAATCACGCTTGGGGTCGAAAGAACCCAAATAGTCGCGGCCTTGCATCCATGCACCGAAGGCAAACTCAACGGCCTCATCCTCTCTCAGACGCACAGGCACTCCCGCATAACCAAGCGACCAGGGCCCCTTTGCATCGATTCCGCTGGCGGAGAGCATGCCGCCAACGACAGTGGCCTGGGAAAATTGGCCTTTGCGATCAAGCACGATCTCCACGGCCCCCCTCTTTTCCTGGGCGACAGCTTCGCCTGTGAACGATCTTGGGAGCGCGCGTGCCACAACCTCCTTTGAACCGTAGACTTGGGCATGGCGGGCGAGTAATTCTTGAACATCCGGGATTGCCGGACATGCGGCCTGAGCTGTTTCAGCGACAATCGATGTCGAGTTGGCCGTTTGCCGGACAGGATTCGAGCCGCCGCAGGCCACCACGAGCAATACAGCGAAGAGGAGTAGGGTTAGGTTTTTGTTTTGCATTCGAGATCCTTTTCGTCTTCCGTCATGGCGCCGTGACCGTGACGTTGCTTCCCGCGTCCCCGAAGAGCATCAGATATGCAAGCCCTTTCCCAGCCGGGATCACAGGCTGTTCGCTTGGGCCGCCGGACTTTTGTGTCTGAAAGTCGTCGTAATAGAGCCGCCAGGCGCGTGCCCCAGAGAGGGAAACCGACACCGAGGATGTCTCTTTGAGCTGGACCGACCTCCATTCGGCGAAACCCTCGGGGCCGAGGGCGATCTTGGAAGTCGTGGCCGCAGGAAGCACCGGCATCGTCTCGAGGGGCCGGTGGAGATAGCCGCCCCAGCGTATCCACTCCTCTCCGTCGCGGACCACGACGTCGAGAGTGTTCATGTCGGTCCCCTGCATGCCGGGGATGAGGAGGATCATGCCGGCCGTCTGGTCGCTCACGGAAGCGTCGACCACCTGTGCTTGCCACCCCATGTTTATCGGCGGAAGGGCCGGTAGTGCGAAGAGTACGCCAGGCAGCTCCGTGAGCTCCTTGATCCCAAACCGCGGATCTTCTCCGACCAGGAATGGGATCCCGGCGGGGTGTTCGTTCACAACAAGCCACTTCTTTCCGAGCCGGCCGCTCCAGGCGATCGACAGCGGCGCGCCCCGGCCGGTCAATTTCTGTGCGAACACCTGGGTGTCCAGGTAGGACTTGTCTCCGCCCGGTGACCGCACTGCCAGGTACTGGTTCGTGCCCCCATTTACGACGCTAAAGGAGATCAGCGGCGCCGCGTCCGAAGTGAACCAGCCGTCGGTCCGATACCAGAGCACGCTTGCAGGCTCGGACGGGAACCTGGCGGCGTTCAGCGTGCGCATCGTGAGCGATCCGTCGGCCTCCGCCTTGAACTGGTAGACGTGAGCGTAGTTGGCGTAGATACCCTCGACGGATTTGAGCAGCCCGGCTGGCGCGGACGCGACCGGCTCCGCGCGCGGCGAGAGCGGCTTCGGAAACGACGCTACCCGCCCACTCTCCAGGAGTGCCCGCATCAACATGCGCTCAATGATCGCCAGCGGCGCGTATCCGCCCCCTGCCGGTCCCAGGGCCACTGCGGCCAATCCTTCGTCGGGCGCTACGAGGATCTGTGCCCCGTAGTAGAAGGTGCCGCCGTTCTTGGTCCAGCCTTTCACCCCGGCCTGCCCGAGCCCTGGTTCGATCACGCTGTCCCAGCCGAGCCCGTATGCCATGCCCTTGTATGGCACCGGGTTGAACGTCCCGATGGTCTGATCCACCGCCATTTTCCGGACCGACTCCTTCGAGAGGACCTGCACGCCTCCGGCCATTCCTTCGTTGAGGAACATGCGGACGAAGGCCGCCATGTCTGCCGGCGTCGAGTAGATCCCGCCGGCTGCGTCCACGTTTACGTACTCCTGTGGCCACGCGACACCGGACTTATAGGCCTTCGCGTAGCTGCCGTCCGGAAGCGGGGCGAGAGAGAACGCCGAACGCGTCATCCCCAGCGGTGTGAAGATCTCCTTCTTCACCCAGTCCATGTAGCTCATTTTTGTTACCGCCGCGACGAGCGGATCGACGAGCGTGAAGGCGTCGTTGCAGTAAACGGCGAAGGCCCCCGGATCGGCCTTGAGGCGCTGATCGGCGAGCGAGGCAAGCACCGCCTGGGCGTACCCGGGGACTGCGACCAAGGTCTCGGCGCTGGTGTAGCGTGTCCCCGCTATCCCCGAGGTGTGGTTGATGAGCATCTTGACCGTGATCTTGTCGTAGCGCGGGTCCGCCATCTTGAAGGAGGGGAGGTAGTTGACGACGGGTTTTTCGAGATCGACCAGGCCGCGATCCACGAGTTGCATCACCGCCACGGCGGCGAACATCTTCGATACCGAGCCGATGGGGAATATTGTGTTCTCGGTGGCGGGCACCGAGGCGGCGACGTCCGCCATGCCGTATCCGCTGGTCCAGACCACCCGGTCGCGGGTGACGAGCGCGAGGCCGACCGAGGTTCCTCCCTGACGCATGATATCGTAAGCCGCGTCCTGCGCCTCCTGGATTGCCGCTGAATAGCTCTGCGTATTCGATGTGTCGCCGCCGCACGACAACATCGCGAACACCAGCACCAGTAAGAACAGCTTCTTCATGGTTTACCCTCCGCGAAGTTTAGTGGCTTGTTCTTGTCAGTCAAATCGACGCTTATAGATTGATATCAAAGCGAAAAAAATGTCAAGGGATTTTTAAAACGGTAAATTTTTGTTGAGTCTATGTCTGTTGAGGAGTAAAAGAAAAAACAGAGGATCTGTTTAGCACTTTTAGCTTGTATTCATGCAAAGCAGCATACTGAACCATTCTACCAAAGGAGGGGACAATTGAAAAAGTTGACAAGACGAGAGATGCTGAAGGCAACCACGAGCACGGGGCTTCTTGCCCTGGCGGCGCCTGCAATGATGAGTTGCAGCTCTTCCGCCTCCGCGAGCGACCCCTCACCGGTTATTCTTGGCGTACCATTCGGACCGGTCGCAGCAAAACAGATGGGGCAGACGGGGCTAGGCTATGAGCTGTACATCGGGAAAGCTCTCTCGCTCGGCCTCACCGTTTCCCGGATTGAAATCCTCAGGGACGGACCGGCAGGCGCTGTTGTCAAGGTGTATGAGGGAGTGGAGCTCACCAGGTCCATAGCCCCGAAGGTGACGCCTTTCTCGACGGACGATGCGGTCTTCAACGGACAGGACTATCTGATACTTCTGGCCTGGCCGCTCCTGAACGCTACGGAAGCCATTCCTTCACGTCTCTACCACAGGGTATATTTTACGAACGGCACGATGGTGGAAGGTGGAGGTGTTGCCGTCTCTGCCGCACCGACACTCATCGGCTCACCGCTGATTGGCGGCCGGTGGCATGCTGCGAATGGACCGTCCAATTTCGATCGCCACCACCGGATGGGCATTTTCAACCTCAATGGCAGCAGCTCGATCGTCCAGCGGTTTGCCGTTGACTGGATACAACTCGGCCCGACAGACGGTCTAATGTACAGGGGTGATGGTTCGCAGAATACCGATTGGTACTGTTACAACGCCGATCTGCTAGCCGTTGCGGATGGAACAGTGATCGAAACCCGTGATGGCCAGCCGGAAAATGTACCCGGTCCAACAACCATCCTGACCACCACCATGCAGAACATATTTGGGAACTGTGTGATCATTGACATTGGAGGCGGCCGATTCGCCGTCTATGCGCACCTGATCCCGGGCAGTCTGAGGGTTGCAATCGGTGACACTGTTTCCAGGGGAAAGGTGATCGGCAAGCTGGGAAACTCGGGCAACTCCACGGCCCCGCACCTCCACTTCCACATCTGCAATGGCAAGGATGGCCTCTTCTCCGAGGGGCTTCCTTTCACCCTTGCCTCCTACGATCTCCTCGGGTCAATCACATTGGAGGAGGCGCTGGCCGTGAAACCCTGGTCGCCATCCGCTGCTCCGCAGACCCGCACCCAGGAAATGCCGCTTATGGACCAGATCGTGAGATTGACCCCGGACCCGGTTGGGTAGAAGGCTTTATTCTTGTTTTCCGCAAAACGAGGAATCACAACTATATATCCCCCCGGAAGATCGTTGGTAAAGTGAACGCCTATAGGGGGAACATGGTTCATGGGATCGATGAGATTACACGCCGT
>CAIUXU010000106.1 GCA_903903205.1 uncultured Syntrophobacterales bacterium | reverse complement strand
GTTCTGCTCGCCGGGAATGATCCTCGCGGCGTCCGCCCTGCTGGTGCAAACGCCGGACCCCACACGCGACCAGATCCGGGAAGGTCTCGCCGGGAATCTCTGCCGCTGCACCGGGTATCAGAAGATCGTGGACGCCGTGGAAATGGCGGCACGAAGCGCGGGCAAGGTTGCCGATTTCGACGCCTCTCAGGCGCCAGAGGGAGCGAAAAAGGATTCTGCGGACACACCAGCCGTCGTCACGTTTCGAACGAAGGGAGCACGGGCGGCGCAGCTCTTTCTGCCGGAGGATCTGGATGCTTTGTGGTCCTGCATGGAGGAGCATCCGGAGGCGCGGGTATTTGCCGGCGGGACGGACCTGCTCGTGCAGATGCGCTCGCGACGGGAGGAGGTCTCTGTCCTGATCGGCCTCGAACGGATCGTCGAATTGCAGGGTGTTCGGGAGACACCAGTCGGCCTCTGGATCGGCCCCGGAAGCACCCATCGCCGCCTTTTGGAAGATCCCCGGATCCGCAAAGATTTTCCCGTTCTGGCCCAGGCCCTGCAGACCCTGGGTTCCCCGCTGATCCGCAACATGGGGACCATCGGAGGCAATCTCTGCACGGCCTCTCCGGCCGGAGACACACTGCCGCCCCTCTACGTCCTCGATGCGGGGCTAGAACTGAGCACAAGAAGCCAACGCCGGACCGTTCCGATCGCCGCCTTCATCACCGGTCCGGGAAAAACGGTGCTGCGCCCGGGGGAAATCCTGACGGGAATCCGCCTGAACCGACCAGACGGATTCCAGCTCCAGCATTATGAAAAGGTCGGGCAGCGCAAAGCCCTTGCCTGCGCGATCGCCAGCATGGCCGCCCTGCTGAAGAGATCTCCCACGGGAGTAATCGAGGCCGCCCGGTTCGCCTGGGGCAGCGTCGGGCCGACCGTCGTCACCTCCCCCGATGTCGAGGCGGCGCTCATCGGCGAGCGGCTCTCCAGCGCCGTCCTCGAAAAGGCGGCCCACCTGGCGCGGCAGGCGGTATCTCCCATCGACGACCTCCGGGCATCGGCAAATTATCGACGCCAGGTTGCCGGGAACCTGCTGCTACGACTCGGGGAAAAGGAAAATCACTCTGCTATCAAAAACCAAAGACCGATTAGCCAATGAGCTTCGGGTGGTAAAAATATTGATGTAATATAACCATCAATTGATGTATAAAGACCATCACTGGAGATGGCGATGCTACATAAAATATTTTCCTCGAAAGTCCGGATAGAGCTGTTGAGCACCTTCTTTCTGCACCCGGAAAAATCGTTCTACCTCCGGGAATTGGAAAGGATCACCGGCGAGGACTATAAAAACGTCAGTACCGAATTGAAAAACCTTGAGTCCATAGGGCTTCTAACCAGCAACAAATCAGGCAATCTCAAATACTTTCACGTCAATCCCGGATTCCTCATCTATTCGGAACTGAAATCCATTTTCTTCAAGGTCAGAGGGGCTCCCGGTCTGCTCAAGCAGACTTTATCGGACGATAAAGATGTCGAATACGCCTTCATCTACGGATCTTTTGCGGCCGGTGCGGAGAACGAGATGAGCGACATCGATTTGATGGTCGTAGGGGGGATGCCTCTTGAGAACGTCTTGAAACGATTGAGAGAGCCGGAAAAGCTGCTTGGACGTGACATCAATCCCTCTATCTTTCAGATATCGGAAATAAAGCAGCGCATGAAGGATCAAGACCCTTTTATCAGCAGGATTATAGCCGAACCGAAAATCATGCTAATAGGAAATGAAGATGACTTACGAAGACTTGCTCAATAGAGGCCTGATCAAGCCATTCGATGCGGCGCCGAGTCAGGCCGCAAGCAGACTTGCGCTGGCCAAAAGAGATATCAAGGCTGCAGAAGCGATGCTGGCCATAGACCGCGACTGGGCCTTCAGCATGGCGTATAACGCCGTCTTGCAGGCGACGAGAGCTTTGATGTTTGCCAACGGTTTCAGGCCGGCCGCGGGAGAAGGACAACACAAGACTGCC
>CAIUXU010000105.1 GCA_903903205.1 uncultured Syntrophobacterales bacterium | reverse complement strand
TGCCGTGGCACGATCTGGACGGCGACGGCTATGGGGACAATATCGTGGGTGACACGACGCCGACGGTTGCCAGGTTTGGTCAGGCGATCACGACCTGGGCGGCCTCCCAGGATACCGACGGCCCCCTGTACGTCTATCTTATTGATCATGGCGGGATCGATAACTTCATGATCTTCCCCAATGAAATCATTACGGCAGCTCAGTTGAAAGGCTGGCTCGACACGTTTCAGACGGCCACCGGCCGAAAGGTTGTGGTGATCATTGAGGCGTGCAAATCGGGGAGCTTCACGGACAACCTGGTTGCCGACGGCCGGGATCGGGTGGTCGTCACCAGCACCAATGACCAGGATTCCTACATCCAGCTTGGCGGGAGGATCTCCTTCAGCCAGTTTTTTGTAGATCGCCTCTTGACAGGGGATTCTCTCAACCAGGCATACCTGAAGGCAAAGCAGCAACTTGCCAACATGGGGCTGCCCTACAGCAAGATGCAGCCGAAGCTGGAGGGGAAAACTTCCTCAGCGAATTCAATCAAACTTGGCGGGGATTTTGCGATCGCAAGCCTTTTCGTAACGATTTCGGGGACATCGCCCAGCACGGCGATTACCGCAAATCCTGCTTCTCCCGTTCCCTTTTATGCCACACTTTCCGCCGTGGAGGGGATCGAGGCGGTATGGGCGGTGGTTGTCCCGCCGGACTATGTTCCACCTTCGACGACTGGTGATCTGAGCGCCCCGGAGGTAATACTGCCGACGATCACGCTGACCGATCCGGAAAAGGATAAACGTTACGATGGAAGCTACAGCGATTTCAAATACAACGGCGATTACCGGATCACCTTCTATGCACGAAACACGAACGGGAATGTCTCCGTCTCCCCCTCGATCACCGTCAGCGTTTCAGGCGGTATCAATACCGCTAACACCCTGATGGTCACGAAATCAGGAACGGGTGGTGGAACTGTGACGAGCAATCCTGCAGGAATTGACTACGGAACGGATTACTCAGAGACCTATATCCAGGGAACACAGGTTACATTGACGGCTGCGCCGGACACCGACTCCACTTTTACGGGGTGGTCAGGAGCCTGCACAGGCTCAGGGGATTGTACCGTCGCCATGACAGGGGCAAAAGTGGTGACTGCGACTTTCGCGAAAAAGAGCTATCCGCTGACGGTCAATCCAATTACAAACGGATCGGTGGTCTGCACACCCAACCCGGCGGAATATGGATCGACCGTGACCTGCTCCGTCTCGTCGGCGTCCGGGTATCGCATCGACACCATTACGGTTGACGGCAGTCCGGTTACACTGACCGCCGGCATTTACACCTTTACCAATATTGCGGGGTCTCATACGATCGGCGTCACTTTCGCTTCTGATGTTTTCACGCTGGCTGTGGACAGGGCGGGAACGGGCGGCGGAACAGTAAAAAGCGTTCCGGTCGGAATCACTTGCGGTCTTGATTGTACAGAAGCCTACGCCCGGAATACCTCGGTCGCCCTGATGGCAACACCGGACACGGACTCCCATTTTGTCGGCTGGTCGGGCGCCTGCACAGGAATGCAGACATGTGCTGT
>CAIUXU010000104.1 GCA_903903205.1 uncultured Syntrophobacterales bacterium | reverse complement strand
GTGTTCTTCCGGGTCAGGTTTGCCGGCGTCTGATAAGGGCTGGTGTCGAGGCTACCCCAGAGATTGGCGGTAAAGCCATTGTAACCAATGGTCATGGAAGGCTGGATAACGGCGCTGCTGCGGGACAACTCCGCTCCCTTGGAATAGTACTTGCTGAGAACAGCCAGAGACACATCGCCCGTCGGTTTTTCTTCTTCGGCTGGTTTTGCTGTCTCCACCGCCGCCTTGCCCGCTGTGTCGTTCAACGGCTTCGTCGTGTCCGCATGGGCCTGCAGGGCGCCTGCCATCGGAACCCACAGGCAAAGAAAAACCGTCAATACATACCGCATGTTTGGTGCTGTCATCTTCATCGCTTATCCTTTCTGATTCGAGGTTCGGTAGAACCATTTTAGAGTTGGGCTGCCAATTGACGGGCCTTTCGCGGCTGCGTCCAGCTTGCGCACACGGTTATTCGACCGACCGCGGCACCGTCTAGCAGAAAAAAACGTTCTTGTCTATCGTGGAAACCTGAGAGCCTAACATGCCCTGTCTCTTTTTTTTACGGTTTCATCGAACTTATGGACGGAACGTTTCAGGCTCACAGCTTACAAGGATTTTTGCCCTTTCATCCACGGCACCGTCCATACCAATAGAGTTCCCCCATTCATCCGTCACCCGCACGCCTTCCGGCAGGCTATTCTGGAATCCGGCGCCGATCAGGGCATGACGGACAGTCATGCCGGGGAGTAGTTCCACCTCCCGACTGTTGACAAAGACCCTCATGGAGTTTGCCGAATGCGTCCTTCGACGGTGGGTGCGATGACGCCCGCAGCCTTGATCCGGTCGATGATGACATCGCGGAGCCATTTTCCCGAATTGCTGTAGAGGAGCTTTTCTCCCTTCATGGCGCCGCCAACTACAGCATAATCCCGTGACGATCGGACGGCCTCGCCAAAGGCACGGAAACCATCACCGCCTGCCGCCAGAAAATAGCTGGTGGCGATTGTATACTCTTTCTCCGGGTCAAGGGGAGCGTTGCCGATGAAGATATCACTCACCCGGCTGCCCACTTTCTGGTCAGGCTGGAACGCGAAGCGGATGCCGGATATCTGGGGGAAACGCCCGCCGCCACCGGTGATTGCGGAAACTCCGTGCTCCAGTGTATCGCGTATCTGTTTGCCCCGCAGGCGGATAGCGACGATGTAGTTATCGAACGGCACGATAGAATAAATATCGCTGACTTTCAGGACACCCTTTGCAGCGCTCGTCCGGATGGTTCCCCCGTTGATGATGGCCCCGTCCGCTCCCGAGGCTTCCTTCATGGCATCGGCGATGAAATTGCCGAGATTCGTCTCCGCCCTTCGCACATTCACCCCATCAAGATCACTCTTCGTTTCTCCCACGGTATCCTGCAAAACGGCATTAACCTGGGCTTGATAGAGCGCCACCTTGTCGGCGATAATTTTATCCTTGGGCATGGAATCCGGTTTGATATCCGCAAGGTAGCCGCTGGTGCGAATCACCTTTTTGTCGCTGATTGTGAGATCCAGGACACCC
>CAIUXU010000103.1 GCA_903903205.1 uncultured Syntrophobacterales bacterium | reverse complement strand
TCTTCGACTTGGGAGGCGGGACGTTTGACATCTCGATCCTCGAACTGGGTGACGGTGTCTTTGAGGTCAAGTCCACCAACGGCGATACCCACCTTGGCGGTGAGGATTTCGACCAGCGGTTGATCGAGTTCCTGGCCAACGAGTTCAAGAAGGACCAGGGGATCGACATCCGCAAGGACAAGATGGCCCTTCAGCGGATCAAGGAGGCGGCGGAGAAGGCGAAGATGGAACTCTCCAGTTCGATGGAGACGGACATCAACCTCCCCTTCATCACGGCCGACGCCTCGGGGCCGAAGCACATGAACATCAAACTGACCCGGGCAAAGTTGGAGGCCATTGTCGAGGACCTGATCGAAAAGCTGATTCCGCCCTGCCTGATGGCGATGAAGGACGCGAAGCTGACCCCGGCCGAAATCGACGAGGTAATTCTTGTCGGTGGAATGACCCGGATGCCCCGCGTTCAGCAGAAGGTCAAGGAAATCTTCGGAAAAGAACCCAACAGGGGGGTCAACCCGGATGAGGTGGTTGCCGTCGGGGCGGCCATCCAGGGAGGCGTCCTGACCGGTGATGTGAAGGATGTCCTGCTGCTCGATGTGACGCCGCTTTCCCTCGGCATCGAGACGCTGGGTGGCGTCATGACACGGTTGATCGAGAAGAACACGACGATCCCGACCAAGAAAAGCCAGGTCTTTTCGACGGCGGCGGACAACCAGCCCGCGGTCAGTATCCACGTTCTCCAGGGAGAAAGGTCCATGGCGGGCGACAACCGGACGCTTGGGCGGTTTGAACTGGTAGGAATCCCCGTGGCGCCGCGCGGCATGCCGCAGATCGAGGTGACCTTCGACATCGATGCGAACGGCATTGTGCACGTCTCGGCGAAGGATCTGGGCACCGGCAAGGAGCAGAGCATCCGGATCACCGCCTCCAGCGGTCTCTCCGAGGAGGAGATAAAGAAGCTGGTGAAGGATGCCGACGCCCATGCCGAGGATGACAAGAAGAAAAAGGAGCTGATCGAGGCGAGAAACCATGCCGACACGCTTGCCTACAGTGTGGAGAAGAACGTCAAGGAGTTTGGCGACAAGATCGACGCCGCCGAAAAGACGAAGATCGAAGAGGGTATCGCCAAGGTGAGGAAGGCGATCGAGGGCGACGATCTGGAGGCAATCAAGGCGGCCCAGGAAGAGCTGACCAACGCCTCCCACAAGCTGGCCGAGGCGATGTACGCCAAAACCGCACAGCAGCAGGCAGGCGCCGGTCCCCAGCCGGGAGCAGATGCCGGTCCGGGCGCGCAGGCAGGCGGCAAGAAGGATGACGACGTGGTTGACGCCGACTTCGAGGATGTGAAAAAGTAATTTGGATTAGTAGGGGCAGGTTTCAAACCTGCCTTACAAGTCGATCCCAAGCCCGGACCTCCCACGCGGATGTCCGGGCTTTTTTATCACGGGTCCGATCTTTCTTTCGACGCGGTGTTTCCCGCAGATGAGGGCGGGGCACGATTGCATTTTTACCGACGACATTATCCAGCATCCCCACGCCCTAAATGCCGTTTTCTTGTACTGTTGATAAACTATACACTATCATATAACTATAATATATTCGAATGCTTGCAATGCCTGACATTTGGGTTTAGCTCTTGTATAACGTCTTCCAACAGTTCAATTCACCATTCTGACTTTATCGCCGCTCTGCCGGCCATCATATAATCTTAGGGCCGGACTGCATCTTAAAAACGATTAATTGCCTTGGAAGAGTGCTTATCCAAGCATAGACGGATTGATTTGTGAACCATCATCGGGATTGCTTGTCTGATGGGCGTTGATAATAACATCCTAATTTATAACTGTAATGTGAGGGGGATCGATGGATGCAACAGGGATAGTGCGCGGTAATTGTGAACGTGTTGCTTCATCCGGGATGGTATTCAATGGGAAATCACCGGGTGAGAGTGACAACGGTAATATCCATAAACTTAACGGGATTCTCCTTTGTCTTATCGAGGAGGAGATGGAGCCTTCATTCCGCTCTTAGAACTGCCTGAATAATGTGGGTATCAGGCTGATCGGCCAACTGGTGCAGATAACCATCCATGAGATTTTCCATCCCTGCCCCCTTTTGTGTATCTGTTGCTGGAAATCATATCACGGTTTTTACTAAAAAAGGAGGTGATGAAAAATTTCTCTTGACCATAGAACACCCGTTCTATATCATGCAGCCATGAAAGAAAAACGAACCATCCAGGCAGTCCAGAAAATCATCGTGTCTT
>CAIUXU010000102.1 GCA_903903205.1 uncultured Syntrophobacterales bacterium | reverse complement strand
TCCACGCAGGAGGCCGGGGAAAGGGCGGCGGCATCAAACCGGCGGCTTCTCCGGACGAGGCTTGCAAAGCTGCCCGGGCGATCCTTGGAATGCAGCTTGTGACCCACCAGACGGGCCCGGAGGGGAAAAAGGTTCGCAAGGTTCTGGTGGAAGAGGCATCTGCCGTCTGGAAAGAACTCTACCTGAGCCTGGTTGTCGACCGTTCGCGTGGCAAGGAGTGCGTGGTGTTCATGGCCTCGGAGGCGGGCGGCATGGATATCGAGCAGGTGGCCGAGACAGCCCCGGAAAAAATCGTCAAATGCGCGATCCATCCCGCCGCAGGGTTTAGTCCGTTTCATGCGCGCAAGCTCTCCGCCGCGCTGGGGCTGAATGCGGAGCAACAGAAACCTTTCGCGGAGATCGTCCGGAACCTGTATCGGCTGTTTTTGGAAAAGGACTGCTCGCTTCTGGAGATCAACCCGCTGGCGATTACGGAAGATGGCCGGTTGCTGGCCCTCGACACGAAGATCAATTTTGACGATGATGGGCTCTACCGCCATCCCGAGATCCGTGAACTGCGGGATCCGGACGAGGAAGAGCCCCTGGAGGTTGCCGCCAGAGACGCCGCCGTGAACTACATCAAGCTGGACGGAAACGTCGGCTGCATGGTCAACGGCGCAGGGCTGGCGATGACGACGATGGACATGATCAAGATGGCGGGAGGAGAGCCCGCGAACTTCCTCGACGTGGGAGGCGGCGCATCGCCGGAGCGGATCGAGCAGGCGTTTCGCATCCTGACCTCCGACCCAAACGTGAAGTGCATCCTCGTCAACATCTTTGGCGGGGTTCTCCGGTGTGACCGCGTCTCTGCCGGGCTGATCCAGGCGGCAAAGAACATCGAGATGAGGCTGCCGATGGTGGTCCGGCTCCAGGGAACCAATGTGCAGGAGGGGCGGCGGATGCTGCAGGAATCGGGGCTCCGGTTCACGGTAGCGGACGGTCTCTATGAGGCGGCGGAAAAGGCCGTATCCTTGACGAAATAACAACAATAACAGAAAGAACCGAGAGGAGAAATCCCGTTGGCGATATTGCTGGATGAAAAATCGCGCGTCGTCGTTCAGGGGATCACCGGTTCGGAGGGGAGCTTTCATACCCGCGAGTCGGTAAAACTGGGCACAAAGGTCGTGGCCGGCGTCACGCCCGGCAAGGGGGGAACAGCCCTTGACGGCATTCCCGTCTATGACTGCGTTGGTGATGCCGTTGAAAGGCAGCAGGCCAATGTATCGGGAATTTACATCCCGGCGGCGTTTGCAGCGGATGCGATCCTCGAAGCGATCGAGGCGGGAATCGATCTGATCGTCTGCATGACGGAGGGGATTCCGGTTGTGGAGATGATCAAGGTCAAGCAAGCGTTGAAGGGTTCCGGCACGCGGCTGATCGGACCGAACTGTCCGGGGATCACGACCCCCGGCACAGGGAAAGTCGGGTTCATGCCCAACTTCATCCACAAGCAGGGGAACGTCGGCGTCGTCTCGCGCAGCGGAACCCTCACCTACGAGATGATCTGGCAATTGACCGGCCTCGGGATCGGTCAGTCCACCTCCGTCGGAATCGGCGGAGACCCGATCGTGGGGTGCGGCTTCATCGACATCCTGGAGCGGTTCCAGGAAGATCCGCTGACGGAGGTGATTGTGATGATCGGCGAGATCGGAGGGACGGCGGAAGAAGAGGCTGCCGAGTTCATCCGGGGGCAGGTGACGAAACCGGTGGTCTCGTTCATCGCCGGACAGACTGCTCCCCCGGGACGGCGGATGGGCCACGCGGGAGCGATCATCTCGGGCGGAAAAGGGACCGCGGAGGAGAAGTTCAAGGCCCTTGAGCGGGCAGGCGTTTTGGTGGAAAAGAATCCTGCCGAGATCGGCCGCCGCGTACAGGAAATTCTGATAACGGAGAAGCACTAACTATGGCACAAGCATTAGAAGGCATTCGGGTCGTTGATCTCAGTCATGTTCTGGCGGCGCCGACAACATCCATGTATCTGGCGGACCTGGGAGCGGAAGTGATTCACATCGAGCCGCCCAAGGGTGACGATTCGCGGGAGTTCGGCCCCTTTGCCGGCCAGCCGGACAAGAACCGAAGCGGCTACTTCATCAGTCTCAACCGCAACAAGAAAGGGATGGTTCTGGATCTGAAACAGGACAAGGGAAAAGAGATCCTGCGTCAGTTGATCAAGGTTTCTGACATTGTCGTGGAAAATTACCGTCCGACGACCATGCGCAAGATGGGATTCGGCTGGGATGAACTCCAAAAGATCAATCCACGGATCATCTACTGTTCC
>CAIUXU010000101.1 GCA_903903205.1 uncultured Syntrophobacterales bacterium | reverse complement strand
TCCCCGTTGGTGCCGATATCCATGTAAAGGGTCAGCGCCTCGCGCTGGAAAATTCCGGAGCCCAGAACGCCTGCCACAATATCGCCGCCCACATAACTGGCAACACACGGGAAGAGATAAGCGTGGACGTGCTCACCGACATTGATCCCCAGATGGACAGCCCGCACCGGCGGTATCAGATTTGCGGTTGGAACGTAGGGCGCCTCGCGAATATATTTGGGATCGATCCCCAACAGCAACTGGGTCATGGTGGTGTTGCCCGCCACGACCAGATGGGAAACCAGGGATCGGTCGATCCGGCTCATTTTCAGCAGCTCGTCGATAATGCCGTTGATCGATGCGACAACGATCTCTTGCATCTTCTTAAGACCGCCCGGCTTCTGGGAATAGACGATCCGGGTGATGACGTCCTCCCCAAAACTGATCTGGGGATTGTAATCGGAGGCCTCGGCCAGCGCAAAAACGGTCGCGCCGTCGCAAGCGCCGCCAGGGCAGGCGGCAACTTTGCACTCGTTCAGATTCAGAATCTGGCCAAAAATGGTTGTGGTGCCGATATCCAGAACAATGGAATAGTTTTGTTGCCGGTTGTCGCCCGCTTCGACGTTGATCAGTTTATATCCTTTTCGTGTCTGAACCAGTGTTACAGTAACCTTCCAGTCGGCCTTTCTGAGGATCCGGCTTAAATTCATGATCAGTCTGAAATCACTGGAAATTCCATTAATGTTGTGCTGCCGGTGTATGGCATGGGTCAGGCGGGTCAGGTCGCTCACGTTATCGTTCAGGGTAGGCGGGTCCAGCTCTACATAGCGTTTGAATACGGTAGGATCCACATCCCACCCCTGGACCAGTTGAAAAATATCCTTCGGGGAAAGGAGATATGGGGCGGCAAGTCGATCGCCCTTCAGCGCAAGCACGGACTTGTCAACCTGCGATTCCAGCGGGATATCGACATCGACGTCACCGGTGACAGTCGAGAGACAGGCAAGGCGGTAGCCGTCGGCATACTCCGCCTCTGAAAGCTCAGCATGCATCGGCGACGCAACCGCGCCGACGACGATTTTAACCTTGCATTTTCCACAGGTCGCATTGCCGCCGCAGGAGGCGTTGATGTGAATGCCGGCCTCCATAGCCGCCTGGAGGAGATTCTCCCCTTCGTCAACAATAATCCGTCTGTCACTCGGATGAAACGTGACCTTGTGTTGCCCCATCAGCAAAACCGTTCCAAAAAAAGCGGGGCACGATATTTCGTGCCCCGCGATACAGGTTAAAACAACCCCTTTACCTTTCCCGTCTCTACATCCACGTCGATTCTTCTGTAGGCAGGGTCAGAGCCTGTTCCTGGCATCAGGCTGATGCTCCCTGTGACCGGGCAGAGGAATTTCGCCCCGGCAAAGACCAGGACGTCACGAACCGGCAAGATCCAACCTTTGGGGACTCCCTTGCGAGTCGGATCCGCCGACAGGCTGAGGTGGGTCTTTACCATCATCGTATTGAAATCCTTCATTGCAGGATCAGCCTCAAACCGTTTGGCTTTGGCTTCAGCCTCAGGGGTCCAGGAGACGCCGTCGGCGCCATAAACCTCTTTTGCGATGAGCTCAACCCTTTGCCTGAGAGGCACTTCCAGGGGGTAGAGGAATTTGAGTTTGACTTTATCTTTGCAGGCATCCATGACGACATCGGCAAGCTCAAGGGCGCCATCGCCACCTTTGAGCCAGTGCTCAGAAAGGGCAACACGGGCGCCTGCCTTCTCGGCATACTTTCTGACCATGGCGATCTCTTTCTTTGTGTCGGTATGGAACGCATTAATGCAGACCACCGGGTTTATTCCGGATTTCCGGATCACCCCGATGAGGTGGGTCATGTTGCAGAGGCCCTTCTCAAGCAGCTCCAGGTTTTCCTTTGTATAAGCATCAGGCAAAGGCCTTCCGGGAACAACCGTCGGTCCCCCTCCGTGCATCTTCGATGCCCTGATCGTCGTCGTCAGAATAGAGACATTGGGAGTCAGACCGCTCAACCGGCTCTTTACATTCCAGAATTTCTCAAACCCGATGTCCGCTGCAAAGCCGCTTTCGGTAACATGGTAATCGAACATTTTCAGTCCGACCCGGTCGCCGATGATGGAGGACTGTCCCACGGCGATGTTCGCAAACGGACCGGCATGGACCAGACAGGGCTGATACTCGGTGGAGGACATGAGCGTGGGGTTGATGGTGTTTCTCATCCACGCGCACATGGCGCCCGCCACCTCGAGGTCGGAAGTCGTAACCGGCTTCCCCTTCTTGTCATAGGCGACGACAATGTTGCCCAGCCTTTCCCGAAGGTCCTTCAGGTCCCGGGCAATGGAGAGAATGGCCATGAGTTCGGAGCTTACCGCAATCCCGAATTTGGACGACATCGTAAAACCGTCCAGCTTGCCCCCCAGGCCGATAACAATGTTTCTCAGCGACTGGGCGCAAAAATCGATAATCCAACCCATTTCGACATTGGTTGGATCAATATCGAGCCGCCGGAGGTTCCGTTTCGCCAGTTCCGCATCATCATAGTTCCGTTCGTGCTGCATCCTGGAGGTTAAAGCGACCATGGCCAGGTTGTGGGCATTGATAATGTCGTTAATGTCCCCGGTGAGACCAAGCGAGAATTCAGTCATGGGGATGAGGAGGGATTTTCCTCCTCCTGCAGCCGTTCCTTTAACATTCATGGTCGGACCGCCGGAAGGCTGACGGAGACAACCGCCAACATTTTGTCCCCTCTTGCCAAGCCCCTCGATCAAACCCATACTCGTCGTCGATTTTCCTTCTCCGAGGGGGGTTGGGGTGATCGCCGTAACCTCAATGTACTTTCCGTCCGGCCGTTTTTTCAGCCGCTCCATAATTTTGAGGTAATCCAGTTTGCACAATTTCCCCATCGGGATAATTTCATCCTTTTGAAGGCCAAGTTTATCCTGCCACTCATCGACGGTGGGCATATTTTCTTCTGCAATTTCCGCAATCTGCCAATCTGCGAGCTTTCTTGGATCTGCCTTCTTATACTTGTTAGAGATAGTGAAACCCATGCGTATTACCCCCCTTCCTCTTCAAAATTGTTAAAATACTTTTCGCAAGCGGCTTGAAAAACCGTCTTCATCTGGTTTCCATCCTCTTGGACACCCTCAACACAAATTATCAAAACGTTTGAATCTATTTGGTTTTTTAAAAGCGTAAATACTGTGGGTTCATATCAACAAGGTAAATCTCTGTCAAGAAATATTTTAAAATAGTTAAAACCCCACTGACGGGTCTCCTTGTCAATGACAAATTTCATCCTCGACAACAGATCCCGTTTTCAGATAATGGGAGCGGGTAGCATTTTTTCACCAGGATAATGGTTGCAGAACAGGGAAACATCCATTAAATGGACAGAGGAGGTAGAAAGAGAAATCATGGACAACAAGAGAGACATCCGGACCCCACAGGAGAACCTGCGTATCGCCATCATGGGGCAAGCCGCCTTCGGCGCCAGAGTTCTGGAAATATTGTCGGATCAGGGAGAAAATATCATCGCCGTCTGGCTCCCACAAGGTAAGGCAGGCGGAAAACCCGACCCTTTGAAGACGGCAGCCGACGGCCGCGGAATCCCAACCTTTCAGCCGGAAAGTTACCGAACCCCGGAGACGCTCGAGGTGTTCCGTAACACGAACCCCGATCTGCTGATCATGGCCTTTGTCACCGACATCATCCCACCCTCTTTTTTCGGGATCCCGACGCAGGGGGCAATCTGCTATCATCCTTCGATTCTCCCCCGCCACCGCGGCGGGAGCGCGATCAACTGGGCAGTGATCATGGGAGACCGGGAGACGGGGCTCTCGATCTTCTGGGCGGATGCGGGGATCGACACGGGAGCGGTTCTCCTCCAGAAGCCGATCCCGATCGGACCGGAGGATACAACCGGCGCCCTCTACTTTAACCGCCTGTTTCCGCTCGGCGTCGAGGCGATCGTGGAGTCCGTGAACCTCATCAAGGAGGGGCGGGCGCCCAGGATGGTCCAGGATGAAGGGCTGGCCACCTACGAACCGCTCTGCAACGACAAAGTCGCCCGGATCGACTGGGGAAAACCGGCAACGGAGGTCCACAACCTCATCCGGGGTTGCGATCCCCAGCCGGGGGCCTACTCCTTTTATCGGGGCAAGAAGGTCCGTTTCTTCGAGACCCGGCTGGTGGAGACCGGCTCTTCAGATGAGCGACCGGGAGAGGTCCTGGCAACGGATGAGGCCGGGTTCACCGTCGCCGCCCACGCCGGTGCGCTACACATCGGAAAGGTTCGGACAGAGACCGGCAAACAGGATGCTATCGCTTTTGCGACGGAAACCGGACTGAAACCGGGAGAAACCTTCACGGCGGAGAGTCAATTAGACCGGTAAGGCTACCCGTGATTTTTCGACAAAATTGCCACATTTCCCACAGGTGAAGTTCATACCAGTGAAGATACTCCCGATCTCTACATGCCGCCCGCTCTTTCCTTCTCTATGAGAATTCTTTCTCAATCAATTCCGGGAGATCGGCCACACTGGGAATCACATGGGTGTGCCAGTATTTCCCCCAATCGGTCACCGGTCGAGGACCGCTTAGCACGCCTACCACGCCACGGCACCCCGCATTCCGGCCTTCCAGCATATCGGCCGGCGTATCGCCAATCTTGATCACCTCGTGGACACTCTGGATATTGAGCATGGTCATGGCATAAAAGAGCATGAAGGGCGCCGGTCGGCCCATTTCTCCGGGGGTATGCTCAACGTCGACGGAAAGATCGACCAAGCCGTCTCTCACCCACCCGAGGCCATCCATAAGGGCGTCTGTGATAACTCGATGGAATCCCGTATCAGTGGCCACTTTTATTCCGTGTTCATGGCACCAGCGGAACGTATCGGCCGCCCCGGGCACCTCTTTGCACTGTTTCCGGTAGTATGCGAGCATGATTTCCTGATAACGGTCAAAAACCTTGATGGCCTGTTCGTGCGTCTCAGGATCCTTGATTTTCTCAAAATCCTCGATCTTAATCTTCTTTCCCATCTCCCTGGCAATCAGAAACTGATAGAGATGGATCTTGTTCGTTCCCATGTGATAGAGAATTTCTTCCGGTGTGGTGTTGATTTTGTGCTCCTGCGCCGCCTGGTAGAGACAATCCCTCACCCCCGTGTCGTCGTGAACTGTCGTTCCTGAAAGGTCAAACATCACCATACTGATTTTCCCCATTTTTTACTCCCTCCTGGATTGGTTTGTATTCAAAAAACCCCTGCCACTGCAGGGGGCGTATCGCGAATCAGGCTGCCCTGTTGCTGCGCCGCAACCGGGGTGATAACCCTTTCGAGGTTCCTCAGCCAGATTCCTTGTTTGTGATCATAGGTTTTCACTATCACCCTGTCATGAAACAGGAAGAGTGAGTTTGTCCAGATATTTTCGTGCTTCGTACCTTTCTGATCTTTTTCCGACAGGTAGCTGCTCCCGTTCATGTCGGGATTATGGATGTTCGTAACCCGTTGCTCGTAGAGATTGATCGGGTGGCTGAAATTCGAGTTGGTAGGCGCGATGTGGGCGTGACCGGAAACCCACAGGAATACTTGAGGATTCTCGGCGAGAATCCTCCTAATCTCCCGATGGGGCTGGACCATGTAATTGACCGGATCGTTATCGACAAGGTTCCCGCCTCCGATCGTGCCTTCCAGCGGTCCGTGAAAGAAGATGATGGTCGGGGCACTCCGGTTCTTCCCGAGTTCGGCGCGCAGCCATTCCAGTTGGGTGTCGGACATGGCGGTCCGGTGGCTCACATAGAGATCATCGGTGGACAGAAAGACCAGCAAATACGGATCGACCTTCTTGGTGTAGTAGATCTCCGGCAATAAGAAGGCCTCCTTGAAGCGCTTGAGTTTCCCCCTCCGCGCCGTACCCGACGCCGCCACCACGTGCTTTCCTTTGGCGATCTTTTCTTTGGGGTTGAACGGGTTGATATCATAGTAAATGTATTCATGGTTCCCGACGATCGGGGAAAAAGGCTTCTTCAGCTTCTCCAGGAACTGTTTGGCGAAGGCGTATTCCTCGATGGACCCATGGTCTTCGCAGATATCCCCAAGAACGGCCACCATGTCCAAGTCGTTCCATGTATTTAGAGTTTCGATGGCCTTCTCTTTCTCCGGGAGGATCCTGCCGGGGAGATGAAGGTCGGAGAGGACGGCGATATGGGTATAACCTTTGTCCGCGGCAGATGCGGTTTCGTTAAACGGAATCCCGACAACCGAGAATACGGCAAGGGCCCCCAGCAAAGCGATAAGCAGTTTTTTCATGTCCACCTCCATAGAAATACTCCGCCGTTGTCCAATGGTCATTGGGTTTGATCAAACCTTCCCGGGCGTCAGTTGATCTCTTTTCCCCCTTGTTCCTGCATCCATGGCAACAATTCGTTCCAGCGCACCTGCGGTGGCCTCGATCGTGTTGAGGTGTTTCGGTTCACCCTTGGACTCGAAGTTGATATCACCCGGATATCCGACGGAGTAGAGCATCCGGAAAAGCTCAAGCCACTGGATGGTGTCGCCTTCACAGAGCGGGGGATAGTGATCCAGACCGTCCTTAAATCCGTGGAGATGAACGTGGCGCAAATGACGACGGCACATCTCTATGACCGCGGTCGGTCCTCCTGGAACGGTCATCGGATTTACCCCGTCTCTGTCTCTCACATGGCCGATATCCAGGATCATGCCAACCTGGGGGTGATTCATCTTGTCCAGAAAGGAGAGCCGGTCCTCAACCCATAATCCCTTATCTTTGAAATTCTCTATCAAAATCACGACCTCGGTCCCCTCTATATGGCGCGCCAGTTCCGAGTAACACTTGAGCAAAGTATCGTCGGTCTCGCATGCATGGGTTCCCCACGCCTTCCCCCCCAGCTCGACCATGGTGTCGATCTGTTTCCTGCAAAAATCGACATGTGCCTTTCGTTTGGCCTCGGTATCAAGGTTGGAGAAATTGGTCATATGGGCATGGTAAGCCACAACCTGAATGCCGTATGAACGGAAGGCCTCGCCGATGTGTGTCATCGACCGTTTGTCCGACATGTCAAATTGCTCCGGGCTTTCAAGGAGCTCGATTCTCGTCATTCCATGTCGTGCCAGTTCCGCAAGGGCGCGTTCATCAAGTGGTCGATATTTCCAGAAAACCACGGTTGACATGGACTGCCGTTGCTTAAGCTCCTCTATCTTATAAAACGGACTCTTGGGATTCATTTGATATATCTCCTTTCAACGCCGGATACATGCGACCGCGTGGTCCTGTGCGACCTGTTTCAGCCCAGGGACGATGGATGCGCATTCGGCTGTGGCCTCTTCGCAGCGGGTGCGGAAAACACATCCGGAGGGCGGGTTGATCGGACTCGGGATATCCCCCTCAAGGATCTTGAAGGGCCGTCTGGTCCGAGGATCAGGCATCGGGATGGACTCCATCAAGGCCAGCGTATAAGGATGCATCGGTGAGTTGAAGAATTCCCTGGTTCCCGCGATCTCCATGATGTGCCCCAGATACATGACGGCCACGCGATCTGAAATGTGCTGTACCACAGCAAGATCATGAGAAATGAAGAGAATCGTCAGCCCAAGCCGACTCTTCAGATCAGTCAGAAGATTGATGATCTGTGCCTTGACCGAGACGTCCAGCGCCGAAACAGGCTCGTCTGCCACGACAAAGGTCGGTTTCGGGGCCAATGCCCGGGCAACGCCGATCCTTTGCCGCTGGCCCCCGGAAAATTCATGCGGGTAGCGAACGGCATAATCCGGTTCAAGATCTACAAGCCGCAAGAGCTCCGCAACGCGATCCCGCTGTTCTTTCCGGGTTCCCATGCCGTGAACCTGCAACCCTTCGGCAATGATCTCTCCTACGGACATTCGCGGATCCAGGGAGCCTCCGGGATCCTGAAAGATGATCTGCATCTCGCGGCGGAGGGAACGCATTTCGGATTTTTTCATCCCCAAAATCGCCCTCCCGTTAAATGTAACCTGTCCGGAGGTAGGCTCTACGAGGCGAAGAATGGAACGTCCCAATGTCGTTTTCCCTGACCCGGATTCGCCAACCAGGCCAAGAACCTCGCCGTTTCTGATGGACATGGTTACACCGTCCACCGCTTTGACGGTTTGTTTGTTCGAAGCACCCAACAGGCCGGACCTGGCAGAAAACCAGGTCCGGAGATCTTCCATTTCAACGAGATGTTCGACCGTCATGGATGAGTCCCCTCCGATCCCTTCCAATGCCAGCAGCGGACAGAATGGCCATTCGTCAACACTTCCGTTTCCGGAACGATCTGCCTGCATTGATGATCGATCCCGGCACAATTGCACCTCGGGTGAAAGGGGCAACCCGGCGGAGGCGCTGCGGGATTGGGCACGGTCCCCGGGATGGGCTCCAGCTTTTCAGGTTTGTCACCCGTCCTCCATGGCTTCGGCACCGACCGCAGCAGGCTTTTCGTGTACGGGTGCAACGGGTTGTGATAGATGTCGTCCACCGCTGCATTTTCCACGTCACGCCCGCCATACATGACCACCACACGGCTGGCAAGCTGGGCCACCACACCCAGATCGTGCGTAATGAAAAGGACGGATGTCCGGATCTCCCGCTGGAGCTGCTGGAGTAGGTCGAGCGTCTGGGCCTGTATGGTCACATCCAGCGCCGTCGTGGGCTCGTCCGCAATGAGCAACGCAGGCCGACAGGCGAGGGCCATCGCAATCATGACACGCTGTCGCATTCCTCCCGAAAGCTGATGCGGAAGCGATTTAAGTCGCGATTTTGCCTCCGGGATTCGAACCAGTTGCATCATCTCTTCTGCGATCTTCAGCGCTTCGCGCTTGTTCATTCCCTGGTGGCGGATGATCACTTCGGCAATCTGATCGCCTACCGTATAGACGGGGTTCAACGAGCTCATCGGTTCCTGGAAAATCATCGAAATAAGTCGGCCCCGGATGGAACGTATTTCCGCCGGGGAAAGACAGAGCAAATCATATTCCGTTTTTTCGTCGGGACGGAACAAAATGCTTCCCTCCATATGGACGGAATCGGAAATGCCTCCCGCGCCGACAAGCCTGAGAATGGAAAGGGCGGTGACCGATTTTCCGGATCCTGTTTCTCCGACAACGGCAAGGGTTTCACCCCTTTCGATCCGGAAACTTACGCCGTCTACCGCTCTGACCGTACCCATCCCTGTAAAAAAATGAACCTTTAGGTTCCGAATTTCGAGCAACGGTGCATCCATTGCCTCTCTCCTTAAGTCAACCGCACATCGATGACGTCGCGTAGCCAATCTCCGATGAGTTGAATACACAGTGTAAGCAGAACTATGAAAGAAGCGGGCGATATCACCAGCCACCAGGCGCTCATCATGTAATCACGCCCTTCTCCCACCATGCGTCCGAGAGACGCCGTGGGCGGCTGGACCCCGATACCGAGAAACGACAGGGAAGATTCCAGCAGGAGAATGGACGGAAAATTGAGTGTCAAAAGGACGATGATCGGCGATGCGATATTCGGCAGGATGTGCCTCTTGGCAATCCTCCAGTTTGTGGCGCCAAGGGCTACCGCAGCCTCGACAAACTGGTATTCACGGACAGTCAAAACCTGCCCCCGCGTCAAACGCGCATAGGTTTCCCAATGCGCGGTACCGACCAATAAGATGAGCACCATGATGCTGGTTCCAAAGACCGCGATGCCTACCAGCACAATCAGCATGAATGGCACGGAAAGCTGGAAATCGACAATCATCATGATAGCCCGGTCTGTCCAGCCCCCGAGAAGGCCGCTCAGAATGCCCGCCACAACCCCGATCATGCAGCCGATGATCACCCCCAGCAGGGCAATCCCGACACTGACCCGCAATGAGTAGATACAGCGGCTCAAGACATCGCGGCCGAGCTGATCCGTGCCGAGAAGGTGTCCCGACTGACCACCCATCCAGGATGGCGGATCATTGCGTTCCAGCATGCTCGTCTGGTTTGGATCGAACGGGGCCACATAAGGCGCGAAAACAGCGGTAAGGGCCATAAGCAGCATCAAGAGGATGCAGAGCTGGATGCTGAACGGCGCGGCGCGAAACCGATCAAAGAAATTGTTTTTTTCAACAGAAGCACCCGGAGGCAGGTTGGGAGGCCCGACCGAGACGTCTTCAATTTCGGGGGTGCACACTCCTTCCGTTTGAATGCTGGGCTTGTGGATGTTTCTCATGCTTCCGTCCGAATTCGTGGGTCGATGATCACGTAAAGGATATCCACCATAAAATTTACCAATACGACGATGGCCGCAAAACAAATAACGCCAAACTGCAAGACCGGGAAATCACGCTTCATGACCGCACCGACAAAAAGTCTCCCGATCCCCGGCCAGGAAAAAACGGTTTCGACAATGATCGAACCGTTGATGAGACCCGCAATCTGAAGACCCAAGATGGTCACAACCGGAATAAGGGAGTTCCGCATGGCATGCTTGAAGATCACAACCCGTTCTTCAAGACCTTTCGCCCGAGCGGTCCGCATGAAATCCTGTGAAAGCACATCGAGCAGGGAACTGCGTGTATGGCGGGCAATGGATGCAAAGCGGTGTGCTGCCAGCGTTATTGTGGGCAGTATGTAATGCCAGATCGTTGCATTTCCTGTACTCGGGAGCCAGTGAAGATAAAAACCGAAAATGAGGATGAGGCTGAGCGCGATAATGAAATGTGGTACGGCATATCCCAGAAAGGCCACGGACATGACCAGTCTCCCGGCGCCGGTGCGACGCTTGAGAGCGCCGATCATTCCCATGGGGATTCCGAAGATAACGCTTAGCAGAAAGGAGCACCCGGCAAGTTTCAGCGTCGCGCCGATGTCCTCCGCATACATATCGGCCACCGGTCTTTTTTCCCGCAGGCTGATGCCGAAGTTGCCCTGGAACAGGTCGCGAACATAGTTAACAAACTGCTCAGGGACTGTCTTGTCCAGGCCGTACTGGACCAGGAGCCTTTGCTCCTGATCCGGAGGCAATCCGTCCGGGTACATAACGTCCAACGGGTTTCCCGTAAGCCTGGCTGCAAGGAAAACAGCCACGAGCACCGCAAAAACTGTTAACAATGCGCGGCCAAAACGCCAGCCGATGAATTTGAGCATGGAGCCCCCTCTAAATCATCCAGAGCACGATCTACTTCCCGACTTTGATCTGTCCCGCACGGAACGTGAGGGCATAAGGTCTCATGTTCGTCGGAACCTTCCATTCGATATCGCTCCGCATGGCAAACGATTCATACGGCTGATAGAGAAGGATGTAACCCGATTCGTCCTGTGCGATTTGCAGAAGCTCCGTATAGGACTGCTTTCGCTCCTTCACGTCCGTCGAAAAACGGGCCTTCTCATAAAGGGCGTCCCATTTCGGATTTTCCGGTTTGAAGAAGTTTCTGCGATAAGGCCAGCCGGCTTTCGACCAGTGGGTGTCGTAGGCGCCCATGGGATCCGGGTAATACATCGGGTTGGACCAGGGCCGGATCATGATTTCCTTCATATCGCTCGGAAAATTGTCGATGGACTGCAACTTCACGTTGATCCCAACCTTCTGCCACATCTCGGCAATGGCCTGTGCGGCAAGGCTGCCATAGGTATAGTAATGGGGAAGAAACGTCAACACAACCGGGGCGCCGTTGTAACCCGACTCCTTGACAAGCTGTTTCGCCTTTTCCGGATCATACTTTACCGTGACCAGTTCCGGCATATACAGAGGCGCCCCGTATTCCTTGAACTGATGGGCTTTGGGAACGAGCCCCTTCCCCTGCCATAGACCTTTTACCAGCAGCTCCCGGTTTATGGAAAGGTTCATCGCCTGACGGAGTTTCTTATTTCCGGTTACGGGATGGGTCATGCTGACCGCATAGACATGGAACATGGGCCAGACAACACCCAACAGTTTTACGTCTTTTCGATTCTGAAGCGGCCCTTCCTGATCGGGGGGGATGTTTCCGATGAAATCAACTTCTCCGTTGACCAGCGCAGTAATCCTCGAGGAGATTTCGGGGATGTGGGTAAAGGTGATCTTGTCCAGCGGGGCCTTTTCGCCCCAGTAGTCGTTGAAACGCTCCAAAACCAGTTGGTGTCTCGCCTTGAAGGAGACCACCTTGTACGGACCGGCGCCCACCGGGGCAAGGTCCGCCTTTTCAAATCCGACCTTATCGTGATACTCTTTCGACACGATCCCGGCACACTTGTCCGAAAGGAGGACCTCAATGAGTGGCTCGGGACGTTTGGTGTGGATTCGGACCGTAAGGGAATCGACTACCTCCACCTTATCGAAATTATAGAAAAACCGTCCTTGCGCCCCATCATATGCGGGTCGGGTTCTTTGCCAGATTCGGTTTAAGGAAAAGGCGACATCTTCGGCGTTCATCGTTGAACCGTCGTGAAATTTAACGCCTTTGCGAAGTTTCATCTCCATCACCGTCGGCTGGATCATTTTCCAACTTGTCGCCAGCGCCGGCATGAACTTCAGGGGCTGAGAATAAGGCTCTCGCTCGATGAGGCATTCATGAATGCTGTTTTGCATCTGGGTCTGGGCATTGGTTGTATGGTAGGTATCCAGCCCCGGGGTTCCATCGTCAAAGGACTGGAGACCGACGCGCAACTCCTTGGCCTGGGCAACCGCCGTTCCGAACACACCCACGATCAATCCCAGTATCATTAGCGCAAATACGGTTGATCGCACCAAATTGCAGGGTCTCATTCTTTTCCGGTACATCTTCTTGGCACCCATGTTTTCCTCCTTTTTGATGAATGTAAGTGACTTCGTTTTTTATTCACCCTGAATCATTGCCTGTACGGTTAAAGAGAAATTGCCTTCCCCATCCAGCCCTCGGGCTTCTCGAGGCCCAGAAAACGGATAACCGTCGGGGCGATGTCCATGATACTGACCTGGTCATGAATCTCCCTACCCCTCGGAATACTGGGCCCGTACATCATCAGCGGAATGGTCATGTCTTCTTTCTGATCGCTGTGGTGCGTCTTGTCGTGCCCCCCGTGATCGCTTGTGATAATGACCACCGTATCCTCAGACAAAATACGACAGATCCGTTGAATACAGCCATCGGCATTGCTGATCGCACTGAGATAGTCATCCGACATCCAGCCGTAACGATGGCCCGTCTTGTCTGTATTGTGCATATAAACGAATGAAAATGCCCATTCATGCGACTGGAGCCAGGAGAGCGCAAAGGCAGACACGTCACGATCGGTTTGCCCTCCGTCGTCCGGAACATCCTTGAGAAAACAGGAAGCCGCAAGGGATTCCGGCCGCGAGAGGTCGCGAAGGGGCTCCCAGTTGTAAAAGGACGCTACCGACAGCCCCTGCTGGTGTATCAGGTCAAAAAGGCCTGGAATCGGCGTTGGCAAGGGTTGCCACACATTCCCCCGAATCCCGTGGATATCCGGGGGAATACTGAAAAAAAGAGATGTGTGGCACGGCAGGGTTGTTGTAGGCATAACGGACCTTGCATCAAAGGTGTAGGACCCACGGTCCAGAACCTCATCCATGAAAGGCGTATGAGCCAGGCGAAGCCCGTCAGGCCGCATGCCATCCACAAGGAAAACAATAACGTTTCTTACAGATGAAACCATATCTTCCAAAGCTCCTCTCCAGATAGATCAGATTCGATTCAAAAAGATCAATCCAAAACCGTTACGGGAGCACCGCAACACGAATGGCCTTTCCCGAACGGGCAACACGCATCGCCTGATTGATCTCATCGAGGGGAAACCTTTCTGTAACCAGTTTCTCAAACGGGAATATCCCTTTTGTTTGTTTCAGAAAATCAACTCCCCACTGAAGGTGCTTTGTATCATAGTTATGAACCCCCCGAATGGTCAGACAGCGAAACACGACCTCGGAAAAATCAAACGTGACATTTGCACCGGGGAAGGTGTTCCCATGCTCGATATAGCGTCCTCCCATCCTCAGACATTTCAATCCGACAGGAACAATACCCGGAACACCGGCAGTCTCTATCACCGCATCCACCCCAAATCCGTCCGTAAGACTTTGAACCATCCGTACGAGATCTTCATCATTGATATTTTTTGTATTGATGGGGTCTGTTGCTCCGAATTCCCGAATCGCCTCGAGACGGTGATCCAGAAGGTCCGTTACAATGATTCTCCTGCAACCAGATCGGAAGAGCACACGTCTGAACTCCAGTCACGATCAGCGATCTCGTATGCC
>CAIUXU010000100.1 GCA_903903205.1 uncultured Syntrophobacterales bacterium | reverse complement strand
GGCGGGTTTCAAACCCGCCCCTACAGCACCCAGACCTCAGTGCTATGTTTCTGAGCAAGGGAGGAAACGCCATGGAGTCAATAACGAGTAAGGGCGGGTTTGAAACCCGCCCCTACTCTCCGGAAAGGCAGGCGAAGACGGACAAGGGTGTCGCCTATCGTGCGATCCGCTTTGACGAAACCTGTCCGGTTCCCGAATCCCTGCTTGCTCTGCTGAAATACGAGTACCTGCGTCAGGAACTCTGGGTTCCTCTGGAAAAAAAGGAAGGCCGGACCTGCGTTCTGATCGACGATTCCCAGAATATCCTGAAACGGGATGCCATCGAAAGCCTGCTCAAGACCAAGGCTGTGGAGTATTGCGTGGCATCCAAGGAAGACATCCTGTTGTTTATCGACCACTTCTTCAAGGCGGAGGCGTCCGGCAAAAACAATCGCACCGGAGAGGATCACCCTTCCGTCTCCGAATCGGACCACAATATCGTCAAATTGGTCGATAGCATCATCGACGAGGCGTACCTGCGCCGGGCGTCTGATATCCACTTTGAACCCGACATTCGAGACCACCTGGTCAACGTCCGTTTCCGGATCGACGGGGAGTGCATCCTCTTCAAGACCTTTCCATACAAGTATCGTTCCGCCATCGTTTCGCGGATCAAGATCATGTCCAACCTGGATATCACCGAACGGCGGCTTCCCCAGGATGGGAAGATCAAACACAAAAGTCCGGACGGCGGAGAGATTGAACTGCGGGTGGCTACAATTCCCACCCAGGGATATGTGGAGGACGTGGTTCTGAGGATCCTCACGCGGGGGAAAATTCTGGTTCTCGATGAACTCCAGATGGCGCCGGAGACTCTGGAGATGTTCAAGGCGATCCTGAAAAAACCGTACGGTCTGATTTTGCTCGTGGGGCCCACCGGTTCGGGAAAGACCACCACGGCCCATGCCGCCCTGCATATGCTCAACCGCCCCAACGTGAAGATCTGGACGGTGGAGGATCCGGTGGAGATTACCCAGAAGGGGATACGTCAGGTTCAGGTCCATCACAAGATCGGCCTGGATTTCAGCAATGCCATGCGCGCCTTTCTCAGGGCCGATCCGGATATCATTATGGTAGGGGAGATGCGGGATTACGAGACGGCGAAGATGGGCGTGGACGCTTCCACCACGGGCCATCTGGTTCTCTCCACCCTGCATACGAACAACGCGCCGGAAACGATCGTGCGGCTCCTGGACATGGGGATCGACCCCTTCTCCTTCGCCGATTCCCTGTTGTGTGTCCTGGCGCAGAGGCTTGTCCGCTCCCTTTGCACCGTCTGCAAGGAGCCCTATCACCCCGCGGAGGATGAGTTTCAGGAGCTCGCCCGCCACTACGGCGAAAGGGCCTTCTCCCAGTTGAACATCGCCTACGACGGGAAGCTGACGTTCTACCGTCCCAAGGGTTGTGAGACCTGCAATGGCGCCGGCTACCGGGGAATGATGGGGGTCTTCGAGCTGCTGACGGCGACGGACAACATCAAACAGATGATCACCAGCCGCAAATCGATCGCCGCCATCCGGAAAACAGCCGCGGGCGAGGGAATGAAGACCCTGCTCCAGGGCGGTATCCTTAAGGTTTTGCGGGGCGAAACGGACCTCATCGAGGTGTTGAGCATCTGCATGCGGTAAAATGACGGATGGTTCTAGCCGGTAATAACCCCCCGCCGTTTGCGCAATGCCGGCGCCGCCATTACGATGATGACCAGGATCGTGACAATGACGAACGCAAGGCTGATTGGCCGCGTAAGGAAAACCATGGGATTGCCGCGAGAGATCAGCATCGCCCGGCGCAGATTTTCCTCCATCATCGGTCCCAGCACAAACCCCAGCATCAGCGGAACAGGGCTGCACTCGAGCTTCATCCAGAGGAAGCCGAAGAGGCCGAAAAGCGCTGTGAGGTAGAGTTCGAACGGGCTGTTGTTCAAGCTGTAGATGCCGATGCAGGAGAAGACCATGATGCCGGGGAAAAGCAGGCGATAGGGCACCTTGAGGAGGCTCACCCAGAGGCCGATCAGCGGCAGGTTGAGGATGAGGAGCATCACGTTGCCGAGCCACATGCTCACAATCAACCCCCAGAAGAGGTCGGGCCTCTGGGTCATTACCGTCGGGCCTGGCGCGATGCCATGGATCATGAGCGCCCCAAGCATCAGCGCCATCGTCCCGCTCGCGGGAATCCCCAGCGTGAGCATCGGGATGAATTTGCACTGCGCATCCGCGTTGTTTGCGGCCTCTGGTCCCGCCACCCCCTCGATGGCGCCTTTGCCGAAACGCGACGGATCCTTGGCGGCCTTCTTTTCGATCATGTAGGAGGAGAAGGAGGCAATCGCCGGCCCGGTGCCGGGGAGAACCCCGAAGAACGCCCCGAGCATGGTTCCCCGGATGATCGGGCCGACGGATCGCTTGATGTCGTCCTTCGAGGGGAAGAGACTCCCCACATTGGAGGTGAATACACTGCGCTCTTCCGGATCGCCGAGGTTGGCCACAATTTCACCCAGTGCGAAAACGCCAATGGCGATAACCACAAAGCCGATGCCGTCCGTCAACTCGATGATATCGAAACTGAAGCGCCTCCAGCCGGAATCGACATCGGTGCCTATGCAACCCAGCAGCAGGCCCATCAACACCATCGCAAGCGACTTGACCATGTCGCCCGGGGCGAGCAGCGCTGCGACAATCAGGCCCATCATCATCAGCGAGAAGTATTCCGGGGATGCAAATTTCAGCGCCATCTCGGCAATCGGCGGGCCGAAGAGCGCAATGATCAGCGTGCAGACGGTGCCGGCAAAGAACGAACCGATGGCCGCGATCGCGAGCGCCGGACCGGCACGTCCCTGGCGAGCCATCTGGTAGCCGTCGATACATGTGATCACCGATGAGGTCTCGCCCGGCAGGTTGACCAGGATGGAGGTGGTCGAGCCGCCGTACTGGGCCCCATAGTAGATGCCTGCCAACATGATCAGCGCTGCGACGGGTGGAAGAGCGAAGGTGATCGGCATCAGCATCGCGATCGTTGCGAGCGGCCCGATCCCGGGAAGGACGCCGATCAGCGTGCCCAAAAAGCATCCGAGGAAGCAGTAGAGCAAGTTCTGAAACGATAATGCGACGCTGAACCCGAAAATGAGATTGTGAAATATCTCCAAGATGATCACCTCGTCAGAATTTGTTGATCAGGGGGTAGGGCAGACCAAGGCCCCAGATGAACATGGCCACCGAAAGCACGCCCAAAAAGAGGGTCAGCAGCAGAACCTCCTTGAATTTGAACTCCCGGCCTGAAGCCGCCGACACGAAGACCAGAGCAACCAGCGCCGGGACGAATCCCGCGAGCTCCATCAGGATACCGAACAGGGCCATGGAGAATGGCAGAACGATCAGGGCCCGGATTGACCAGTTTCCCTGGATCTTTTCGCTCTTGCGCAGCCCCCTGAGCATGACGTAAACACCGAACACCATAAGGATTACACTCAGAACGATCGGGAAGTATCCCGGTCCCATACGCAGGGTGCTGCCGAACGGATAATGCCGGGCGATGAGTATCGCTCCGGCGCCGGTAAGAAAGAACATCACGCCGGACCAGAAATCTTTGTTACTGCGTAATTCCAGTTTCATTGGGAACTCCTCAAACCCACCCCTAATCTTCCTGAATATGCCGATTTTCCATCGTTATTCATTTCTCTTCCCCGCCAGTACAGGGCCCTATATTTTGCGCCTCCGTATAGCGTATATGTTTTTTACGGTCAATAGTGGATTAAGGATGTCTTTGTTTTATCGTGGTTATTGCATCGCTTCCCCCATCTCGAATTCCCGGTCTAGCAAAAGGACGTCTACCTCATCCCCTGCGGCATGCGATACTTCCGGAGCCAGCATGATCAGGCCATTACCCTGTATCATTGACGAGAGTCGTCCGGAACTCTGATTCCCGGTGGTTGATACGTGATAGCGGTCATCACGTACCGAGACAATCCCACGGACCAGATGGGGGCGTCCTCCCTGGTTTGCCGTCGGTTCTTCAAGGGCGGCCTTGACCATTGGTCGGAACAACCGTCGGCGCCCCATCGATTTGAGGATGGACGGCCGCACGAACAGCTCGAACGCTACCATCGCGCCAACCGGATTTCCTGCCAAGGCGAAGACCGGCTTTCCCTGCAGCATGGCGAATGCCAGTGGTTTGCCAGGTTTCACGTTGACCTTCCAGAAAGTGACGCTGCCGCCGAGAGTTTCAATGGCCTCCTTGACAAAATCGCGGTCCCCGACTGAAACCCCGCCGGTAATGACCAGCATATCTGCGTTCAAGCCGGCGCTGATCTTGTCGCAAGTGGCCTCAAGGGTGTCCGGGGCAATTCCCAGCAGAACGGGATCGCCACCGGCATCCAGCACCTGGGCGGCCATGCTGTAACTGTTGCTGTTGATGATCTTGCCTGGCGAAGGCGCCGAACCAGGTTCCAGGAGTTCATCGCCCGTAGCCAGTATGGCCACCCGCGCCCGGCGGTAAACGGCCGGGGTTGTCATTCCCATGGCCGACAGCATGCCAATTTCCTGGGGCCTGAGCAGTGAACCGGCCGGGATGACGACGTTGCCGCGCTGAATGTCTTCTCCCCGCTTGCGCACATGCTGGCCAGCCTTGACCTTCGCTGTGAATTGAATCCATTCGCCGTCGTTCAGGACATCTTCGATGGGGACGACCGTATCGCAGTCGGCCGGGAGCGGCGCGCCGGTCATAATTTTGATGGCCTCGCCAGCCGGCACAGGGGCCAAGGCCACCTCACCCGCCGGCAGAAAGCCGGTCACCCGGAGACGGTCGCCGCTCTGTGCAGCATGGGAGAATGCATACCCGTCCATGGCGGAGTTGTCGGCCGCCGGAATGTCCCACGGGGCGATGTGGTCCTCCGGCGTAACCCTGTTCAACCCCTGGAACACAGAAACCTTCTCTGTTTCCAATGGAGTGATGTATTCCAGAATGGTTCGTTGCGCCTCCTCGATTGTCACCATGATGATCTCAGACCTCCTTGTTATTAGAGGAGAAACAGACACTCGCCTTTGAAAAAAATCGAGACGCTGTTTCCCTTAATCAAATCAAGCTTTTTGAGAGCATAATCAGGAACTTCAAGCTCCACCACGGTTGTGGCACCTGCTGGCCTGAACAGCAAGGTATGGGAGGCCCCCTTGAGCAGGATCTCGGTCAGGGTTCCGGTCAACAGGTTCTCGGGTACGTAGCTCGGGCGATCGGGCTTGAGCACCATGACATTTTCGGGCCGGATTCCCACCGTGCATGGGGCGCCTGGCCCGGTTGGTCGGCGGAGCGAAGCGGAAATCGGGATGGTCAGTTCCGTGCCCAACGAATCACAGGCGACATGCAGCGCCGATTCGGACAGCGCTCTCACCCGACCGGTGAAGATGTTTCCGATGCCGAAGAACCGGGCCACCGCCGTGTCTGCCGGTTTCTCGTAAACATCCCTCGCCGTACCGGTCTGGCGGATGGCGCCGTCGATCATGACTGTGACCCGGTCGCCCAGGAAAAAAGCCTCTTCCATATCGTGAGTCACCATGAGCACGGTCAGGTCGCGGCTTTTCTGTAGATCCTTCAGCAGATACCAGAGTTCCCGCCGCAGCCCCTGGTGCAGCGCCGAAAAAGGTTCGTCCAGGAGAAGATGTTTGTTGCCTGCTGCGATTGCCCTGACCAGGGCAACCCGCTGTCGCTCCCCTCCACTCAGGTTTCGGATGGAGCGGCGCGTCAGTTCCTTGATGCCGACGGTTTCCATGAGCTGCTCCACCATCCGGGTGTGCTCCGGGTCCTTGATCCCCTTCATGCGCAAGCCGTAGAGGATGTTGTCCTGCACCGTCAGATGGGGGAAGAGCGCCAGGTCTTGCGG
>CAIUXU010000099.1 GCA_903903205.1 uncultured Syntrophobacterales bacterium | reverse complement strand
CTTTGAGGGGGTGCTCAACCAGCTTGACCGGCGTTACAAGGAAACGATGTCGAATGCCGTCCGGATGGATCTTTCGCGCTACATCAATCTCCGGGACTGCCCGACCTGTCTGGGTGCACGCCTGAAGAAGGAGAGTCTGTCCGTGACTGTGGGCGGGAAAAACATCTGCGAGGTCTGCCGCCTTCCGATCCGGGAGTGTCTCGACTTTCTCACGGCGATTCCACTCTCTCCGCAGGAACTCCATGTGACGGAGCGGGTGATGAAGGAGATCCGGTTGCGGCTCCGCTTTCTGCTGGATGTCGGGATGGACTACCTGACCCTGGAGCGTTCGTCGGGAAGCCTCTCCGGTGGTGAGGGCCAGCGGATTCGGCTGGCTACGCAAATCGGATCGGGGCTGGTCGGGGTCCTCTACGTCCTCGACGAGCCGACCGTCGGCCTCCACCAGCGGGACAACGTCCGCCTGATCGCAACCCTGAAGCGTCTGCGCGACATGGGGAACACGGTCCTCGTGGTGGAGCATGACCAGGACATGATGATGGAGTCCGACCAGATCATCGACATTGGCCCGGGGGCGGGGGTGGACGGGGGCGAAGTCGTCTTCCAGGGGACGCCGGAGGAGATCTGTCGAAGCGAGGTCTCGCTGACAGGGGCCTACCTTTCGGGGCGCAAGGGGATTGCGGTTCCGGAAAGAAGGCGACCTCTGACGGGGAAGTTCATTGTTCTCGAAGGGGCGAACGAGCACAATCTCCAGAACGTGGACATTCGGATTCCTGTCGGGATCTTTACCGCAGTCACCGGGGTCTCCGGCTCGGGGAAGAGTACGATGGTGATCGAGACCCTGTACAAGGCGCTCGCCCGGCGGCTGAACCAGGAGCGCACGGGCGGCGGGAAGATCCGCCGCATTGCCGATCTGGGTGGCATCGAGCGGATCATCCTGATGAACCAGCAGCCGATCGGGCGCACCCCCCGTTCCAACCCGGTCACCTACACAGGGATTTTCTCCCACATCCGGGACCTCTTTACCGGCCTGCCCGAATCCCGGCTTCGGGGCTACAAGCCGGGCCGGTTCAGCTTCAACGTGAAGGGTGGGCGCTGCGAGGCGTGCGAAGGAAATGGCCTGATCAAGATCGAGATGCACTTCCTGCCGGATGTCTATGTCACCTGCGACGTTTGCCACGGCCACCGTTTCAACCTGGACACCCTCGACGTGCGCTACAAGGACAAGAGCATCGCCGAAGTGCTTGATATGACCGTCCAGCAGGCCCTTCTCTTTTTCGAAAACATCCCGCCGATCCGCTCGAAGCTCCAGCTTCTCTACGACGTCGGCCTGGGCTACATCCGTCTCGGCCAGTCCGCGACGACCCTCTCGGGCGGCGAGGCACAGCGGATCAAGCTCTCCCGCGAACTGGCGAAGCGGACGAACAGCAACACCCTCTATATTCTCGATGAGCCGACAATCGGCCTACACTTTGCCGACATTCAGAAGCTCCTCGACGTCCTGATGCGCCTGGTTGACATGGGCAACACCATCGTTGTGATTGAGCATAACCTCGACATAATCAAGTCTGCCGATTACATCATCGATTTGGGTCCGGAGGGTGGACCCGGCGGCGGCCGGATCATCGCGACGGGCACGCCGGAGCAGGTCGCCCGCACGGAGAGCTCCTACACCGGCCAGTTTCTAAATCAAGTGCTGAGGACTGAGTAGGGGCGGGTTTCAAACCCGCCCCTACAGCACCCATAACTCATTGCTATGTTTCTGATCAAGGTAGGAAACGCCATGGAGTCAATAACGAGTAAGGGCGGGTTT
>CAIUXU010000098.1 GCA_903903205.1 uncultured Syntrophobacterales bacterium | reverse complement strand
GAAATGGACGGCGATGAAATGACACGGATCATCTGGTCCGGAATCAAAGAGAAACTGATTTATCCGTACCTCGACATCGACCTGAAGTATTATGATCTCGGCATCCAGAACCGGGATGCGACCGGGGATCAGGTGACCGTCGATTCCGCCCATGCGACCAGGAAATACGGCGTCGCGGTCAAGTGCGCGACCATCACCCACGACGAAGGCCGCATACGGGAATTCGGCTCACCCGAAATGCTTCGCTCTCCGAACGGAACAATCCGGAATATATTGGACGGAACCATTTTCCGCGAACCGATCATCTGCAAAAACGTGCCCCGCCTGATTCCCCATTGGGACAAGCCGGTCATTGTGGCGCGCCACGCCTTCGGCGACCAGTACCGGGCCAGCGAATTCCTCTACCCGGGCAAGGGGACGCTGAAGCTGACCTTTGTGCCGGAAGACGGTGGCCCGACGATAGAAAAAGAGGTGTACAAATCCGCAGGCTCCGGCGCGGCCATGGCAATGTACAACTCGGACGAGTCGATCAGCGGTTTCGCGCGCGCCTGTTTCACCTACGGCCTTTCGCGTCGGTATCCGGTCTATTTTTCGACCAAAAACACGATTCTCAAGATTTACGACGGACGCTTCAAAAACCTGTTCCAGCAGATCTTTGACGCCGAATTTGCCGACCGATTCAAGGCCGCCGGTCTCACCTATGAGCACCGCCTGATCGACGACATGGTCGCCTCCAACCTCAAGTGGAGCGGCGGGTACCTCTGGGCCTGCAAGAATTACGACGGCGACGTACAGTCCGACACCGTGGCCCAGGGCTACGGTTCGCTCGGCCTGATGACCTCCGTGCTGATGAGTCCGGACGGCAAGGCGTTTGAAGCCGAAGCCGCTCACGGCACAGTGACCCGCCACTACCGGGAGCACCAGGCCGGCAGAGAAACCTCGACGAACCCGATCGCCTCGATCTTCGCCTGGACGCGCGGCCTGATACGCCGCGGCCAGTTGGACGACACACCCGATCTGATCCGCTTCGCCGAAACGTTGGAACAGGTCTGCGTGGGCTCGGTCGAAGCCGGCCACATGACGAAGGATTTGGCGATTTTGATCGGCAGCAATCAGAATTGGGAAACCACCGGCCAGTTTCTCGATACGCTCGACCGTGAGCTCAAGCGCCGAATGGGGTAGGTTTGGCAACACAAATTGTAACAGCCTGGGAAATTAGGTATCCGTCAATGTTCAATTTTTTGTGGAAATATTTTATCGCCACCCGTCCCTGGTCCTTCACGATGTCCTGCATTTCCGTTGCCGTGGGAACACTTCTGGCCGCCGAACAGGGCTCGGTGTCGTGGGTTTGGTTTTTCCTGACGGCCACAGGCATGATCGTCTTCCACGCCTCCGCCAATGTGATCAACGATTACTTTGACACGCTTTACGGGATCGACCAGAAGGATTCCCCCACCGCAAAATACCGACCCCAGCCCATTATCTCCGGACTGCTGACGCCTCGCCAACTTCTGGCTGAAGCCGCTGTCCTGCTCGCTTTAACCGCCGCCATCGGAATCACGGCGGCATTCATCCGCTCCTGGCATATCCTCTGGATTGGTCTGATCGGGCTTGTTGCGGTCATTTTTTACACGGCCGGCCCCATTAAATTCAAGTACCGCGCATTCGGCGAACCTGCTGTCTTCCTGATGTGGGGACCGCTGATGGTCGAGGGCGCGTACGCGGTTCAACGGCAAACCCTTTCCCTGAAAGCCCTCTACATTTCGATTCCTTTCGGGATTCTTGTCGCCCTGGTCCTCTTTGCCAACAATATGAGAGACATCGACTACGATTCACGCCAGAATATCAAAACATTGAGCATCCTGCTTGGCAGCAGCCGAAGTTATCAACTCTTTGTCGGGCTCATTGTGCTGGCTTACGCCTGCGTGCTCGCGATGATCATTACCGGAATCATGAGCCTCTGGGGACTCTTGATCTTCCTCTCCGTTCCAAAGGCCGTGACCCTGCTAAAAACTTTCAGGGCAAAGATCCCCGATATGGCCGATGCGCTAACCGCCCAGTTTGATACCGTTTTCGGTATCCTTCTCATACTCGCGCTATTCCTGGAAACGAGGTTTGTCTTTTGATTCCTGTCGCAATTCTTCTCACCTTCGTCTGCTGGGGCTTTACTTTCGGGATAGCCTGGGGAAACTTCTGGGTCAAAATCGGTTTTTCCGTGATGATCATCTGCCTCTATTCCCTGATCTGGCAGAAACCAAAGGTTCGCTTCTCCCTGAAAAGTGTCATCGGCGGCGTGCTTTCGGCCGTAGTTCTTTACGGGATCTTCTTCCTCGGCAACCTGATGGCGCCTTACATCGTCCCCGGGGCGGGCGCCCAGGTCGGTGGAATCTATGACCTCGGAACAGGCACCGACCGGGTTCTCATCTTTCTGCTGTTATGCTTCATCACCGGCCCGGGTGAAGAGATCTTCTGGCGTGGTTTCCTGCAGGAAAAATTGATGCAGCGCTTTGGCGATCGCAAAGGATTCGTGGTGGGAACCCTGATTTACGGCGGCGTCCATATCTTTTCAATGAATTTCGTTCTCATTGCCGCCGCCCTGATTGCGGGCGCCTTCTGGGGTGGACTCTACCTCTGGCGGCGGGATCTGGGAATGGTCATCGTATCTCACTCCCTCTGGAGCGCCTTCATTTTCGCCGTTTTTCCGATCCACTGAGCTGCTATGATCGTTTATCGGTCTTTCTGAAGGCCATCCCCTCAAAACAAGAAATCAATTCCCCCGAAGCGTCGGTAATCCGGATGGTGTAGGTGGCGATCTTTGGACCGCAGGAAACCTCCTCGGCCTCGGCGAAAAGAGACCCATCTGTAACCGCTTTCAGGTAGGAGATCGAACAGTGAATCGCCACAGCATCCCGCCCCCTCGAATTGACTGCGGTAGCAAAGGCCAGGTCGGCCAGAGCGAAAATGGCGCCTCCATGGACAAGACCGAGACCGTTCAAATGGTGATTGCGAATTTCCAGTTTGGCCCTTGCTCTGCCTTCACCTGCCGCGATCAGTTCAATGCCAACAAATCCGGCAAACAGATCCTTTCGGAAAAAGTCCTTTATCGTTTCTGAAGTGATTATTTCTTTCACCTGGCGCTGACCTTTCTGGCTTTAATCTGTTTTCCTCCGACATGACGGTCAGACGATTCCCTCCGGCCGTCGCGACTACTACAGGAGAATGATAACAAAATATCCCGCTCGATTTAACGGTCTTCCCGTGGGAAGTTACAGGGCCGCCATCAATCGGGATATGCCGTTCACCGGATCTCCGTGGAGGTGGATCCGAATTACGCGTCGTCTGGCGTTGATCAGCGCCTGGCGGTCGCCAAAGGCCTGGGCCTGTTTCAGGACGCCGAAAGTGAGCGCGGATTCCGGTTGTCCCATTTCATCGGGGATCGGCGCATCACGGGAGTCGTCCGCCGTAAACTGGATGAACAGGCCGCACCCGGCGTCGCCCTTGTGCAACTGACCGGTTGAGTGGAGAAAGCGGGGCCCGTAGCCGACGGTCGTTACAAGACGGAAACGGTCCCGTATCCGCATCCGCAGACGCTGCAGGGCCTCGTCCATCCCGGGGGACGGCGTCAGATAAGCATGGAGCGCGGCGTAGGCGCCCGGTTTTGCGTGACGGAGAAACGCCGCCAGGGTCTCTTCCGGCTTCCCGGCATCCAGATCGCCGTAAACGGACAGGCCCGGCCCCTTCAGCGCCGGGGTCTCTAACGGCATCGCTCCCTTTTCGCGATACTCCGCAATCATCTTCCGGGCGAGGATCTTCGCCGCCTCTACGTCCGGCTGGTCGAACGGGTTGATCGCCAGCCGCCAGCCGGTGATCGCCGCTGCCATTTCCCAGAAGAAGCACTGGCCGCCCAATTCATAGGGATCGGAAAGCGAAAGATCGATGACGGGATGGCCAGCCTCCGCAAGCGCCTTCAGTTGCTCCTCTCCCGCATCATCCCCCGCCAGACGGATCGCGCAGAAGATCCGGTCCGGACCGTAAACCGAAGGCGCCCCGAACACCTCGCCGACAACCGGCAGCATCCCCTCCCCTTCCTTGCCAAGACTCTCCGCAAGGAGCTGCTCCACCCAGTCGCCGAAAGCGGCCAACCGCGGCGAAAAAAGAAAGGTGAGCTTGTCACGTCCCTGCACCGCAAACTCCCCGAGGAGCGCTCCGAGGAGAGCCCCGCTCATCTCCTTGTTGTTGCTATCAAATTCAGCTTCTGCAGCCGCAGCAGCCCGTTCCAGCAGAAGACCGACATCCATCCCGAGCAGCGCCGCCGGTACGAGGCCGAAGCAGGAGAGAACCGAATAGCGACCGCCGATATCCGGATCGTTGAGGAAGGCATGGCGGAAATGGTGCGCGCGGGCGAGATCGGCCAAGGCGCTCCCGGGATCGGTGATCGCGAGAAAGTGTCTCCCCGCCTCCTCCGCCCCAAGCTTCTCCGCTACAAGGTTGTAAAAATACTTCATGAATGAGAAGGTCTCGACGGTCCCGCCCGATTTTGTGGAGACGATGAAGAGCGTCCGCTTCAGGTCGAGCCGTTCGGCGCAGGCGAGAACCGCCCCCGGGTCCGTGCTGTCCAGCACCGCGAGGTCGAGAAAGCCGTCGGCAACACCGAAGACCTTCCGGAACACCTCCGGCGCGAGGCTGGAGCCCCCCATCCCCAGCAGCAGGGCAAAGTTGAAACCATCGGCCCGGACGCCTTCGACAACAGACGCGATTTCGGCGAGGCGTCCCTGCATCGCCCGTGGGCTGTCGAGCCAGCCAAGGCGGTCGGAAATTCCCCCGGGTTCCGGTTTCCAGAGGGTGTGATCCTTCCTCTGGATACGTTCCGTAATCCTCCCCGCCGCCAGCGCCTTGCGGGCCTCCCCCGCCGCCGCCCGGCAGGACTCCGGAAAAAACGTCATTCTTGTCGTCATGGCCATTTCCTTTCCTGCAATCAGTGTAGAGTACCCCTACCACAAAAAAGAACACCCTTGTAGAAGTTTTTTGACTTCCAGCCTCACCCCGAAAGCCCCCGAACTGTCATCCCCGAAATCCCT
>CAIUXU010000097.1 GCA_903903205.1 uncultured Syntrophobacterales bacterium | reverse complement strand
GATCCGGCTCTCTTCGATTTCGACGGCATAGAAGAATCCGCCCTCGTAAACCTCCGCGGTGATGTCGGTGACCTCGCCGAAGTTGGACGGGTTCAGGAAGACGGTGTTCTCTGCAACCTGAAAGCCGCAGGCTGCATGGATGTGGCCGGAGAGAGAGAGGATAACGGGGTTGTTGTCGCAGAAGGAGCGCAGCGTCGGAGAGCCGGAGGGGCCTGTCGAGGGAACGCCGTCATGAATGCCATGGGGCGGCTGGTGGGTCACGATGATGTCCGGCTTCACCGCCTTGAAGAAGCGGTACATCTCGTTGTGCTTTTCATCCACCCCGAACCCCGCCTGGTACTTCACGATATAGCGCTCCGGGATTCCGGCCGTCCAGACATCTGCCCCGCCGTAGCCTGCGATCCGGAGCTGGTCGAGTTGGTACCAGTGGAGGTGGAGGTCCTGTTCGTGCAGGGAGGTGTACTTGAGGTCCATGTCGTAGTTGCCCGGAAGGCAGAAGACACGGGAGTTCTGCTTCAGAGAGATGATGTTCTCCAGGACCTTGTATTTCTGCTGCATGACCCGCCGCGCCCGGATCGTGTACTGCTGGTAGGTCGTCCCCTGCCGCTGCGTCGTCTCCGGGACTTCGGGACCTTCGAGAAGCTCGTCAACAAAATCCTCAATCCCCATGTCGGATTTTCCCATCCGCCCCCGCAAGCCGTGGAAATAGGTCTGAAGCTCGTGGTAACGGATGGCCGTGCCCATGTTGTAGAAGGGAATATCGATCAGGTCGCCGGAGATGATGTAGGCATCGGCAACTGTCTCAAACAGCAGCGTCTTGACCCTCTCGAAGGCGCCGTGGATGTCGGCCGCGTAGATCAGCTTCATGCCTGTTACCGCCCCATTACATCACGACCGTTTCGGGACAATCTCGACCCAGTAGTCGTCCGGATCATGGATGAAATAAATGCCCATCTTCACGTTTTCATAGCAGATACATCCCATCTTCTCATGCAGGGCATGCGCGGCGGCAAAATCGTCGACAACCAGCGCCAGATGGAATTCGTTGTCGCCCAGGTTGTAGGGTTCCTTTCGATCCCTCATCCAGGTAAGCTCCAGTTGATGGCCAGTCTCGCCGTCTCCGAGAAAGACGAGGATGAAGCTCCCGTCGGCGGCCTCCTTCCTCCGGACCTCCTTGAGCTGGAGCGCCTCCTGGTAGAATCGTACGCTCTTTTCCAGGTCGAGGACATTGAAATTGTTGTGGGCAAACCGAAATTTCATGGTTGTTCTCCTTTCAGGTCAACAATGGGGTTATTCGATGCTCATGAGCGACTGCCAGCGCTCCAGCTCCGTTTCCCGGGGAAGACGCAGCTTCGCGAGAAGCTTCTCGATGGCCCGCTCGTTGAAACGAAGGTAGGGGTTAATCTTTCGCTCATCGGCCAGCGTGGAGAAGACGTGCTTCGGATCGTAGCCTCGCAGGAAGGCGCCGACCGCCCTGTTTTCCGGCTCAAGCCGTTTCGCAAAGGCCATGGAAGCTTTCACGTAATCGTGGCCGGCATAAACGACGGTTTCATCGGGAAGCTCCATCAGTTTCCGGATGGAATGGTAGAAGCCTTCGATATCGCCGGAAAAGCAGTTCCCGATTGTGCCGTTGAAGAGGGTGTCGCCCCCGAACAGGACTTTATCGATATGGAAACAACGAGATTCTTCCGTATGACCGGGTGTATGGATGATCCGGATATTGCCGCCGTCCAGCGCAATTTGGCCGCCATCTGAAAGATCCGCCCGACCCAGGAGGCGGGCATGCGTGGCCTCAAGCAGCGCAGCGTTGCCGCTTGTGTGATCGTGGTGGTCATGGGTGTTGACGACATACTTCAGCGTGATCTGACGCTCCCCGAGAAAGGCAAGTATGCTGTCCGTGGCGCCGCCATCAATGGCCACACCGCTTTCCGTTCCATAAACGAGATATCCAAGATTGTCGGCGTCGTAACGAAACTGTTTAACCTTCAGCATGAGAATACCTTATTTACCTTCTGCAATCGATCCGCGCCGTGCGGAACTTCACCCCGCGTTTCGTCAACTATATAGATTCGAAAATAATATTCAAGCTCTTTTCTTCGCGCTTGTCACACGGCCTTGCAACTCTCCCTGAATAGCTATAGTATCCTCTTCCGCGTCCCGGTTAATGGTTGGGTGCCGTCGTTTGGATAGCGGAATATTGTTTGAGGGGAAATTATTCGATGAATATCACGGCAGAAGAGATCTGGTTGGCGGTTCGGGCGATCCGGGAGAAGGCGCCGGTCGTCCACAGCATTACCAATTACGTTGTCATGAACAACACGGCAAATGCCCTGCTGGCCCTTGGGGCCTCGCCGGTTATGGCCCATGCAGAGGAGGAGATGGAGGAGATGGTCGGGATCGCCTCCGCCCTTGTTATCAATATCGGCACCCTGAGCCCGGTCTGGGTCTGCGCAATGCTTAAGGCGGCCCAGGCGGCCCGCAAGCGGAAAATCCCGATCGTCCTCGATCCGGTTGGCGCCGGCGCGACATCCTACCGGACACGGACCGCTTGCGAACTGATCCGGGCCGTGCCCCCGGAGATCATTCGCGGTAACGCCTCGGAGATTATGGCGCTCTTGGAGGCGAACGCGAAGACGAAGGGGGTGGACAGCACCGCCTCCTCGGATGCGGCCTTGACCATCGGCCGAAAACTGCATGCAGAATCCGGCGCAGCCGTCTGCATCAGCGGTGAAACCGATTACACCATCGGCAGGGCCGGGGTTGTCCGAGGCCGGAACGGCCACATCATGATGACCCGTGTGACGGGCCTCGGTTGCACGGCGAGCGCCCTCTGTGGGGCCTTCGCTGCCGTCGTTTCCGACCCGGCCGTGGCTGCCGCGGAGGCAATGGCCGTCATGGGCATCGCCGGCGAGATCGCCTTCGCCAAATCGACGGGGCCGGGCTCCCTTCAGCTTCACTTCATCGACGCGCTCTACAACCTTTCCGCCGACGACATCGGGCGCATGGTAAAGATCGAGATGGAACCATGAAAGGATTGTATTTTGTCACGGATCGCGCCCTGTGCGGCGCAAAACCGCTCTCGGAGGTTGTTCTGCAAGCGGTCCGAGGTGGAGCCGTCTGCGTCCAGTTGAGGGAAAAAGATGTCTCTACCGACTTCTTTGTCGAGGAGGCCTTGCGGATCAAGGCCTTGATCGCGCCCTACGGGGCGCCGCTCATCATCAATGACCGTATCGATGTCGCACTTGCCATCGCGGCCGACGGCGTCCACGTGGGGCAGACAGACATGCCATACGATATTGCCAGGCGGCTGATGGGGCCAAAGGCGATCATCGGTCTTTCCGTGGAGACCTGGGAGGACGTGGAACAGGCACAGGGGCTCGATTGCGATTATCTGGGAATCAGCCCCGTCTTTGCGACGCCGACAAAAACGGACACCAAGGCGCCTTGGGGGTTGGAGGGGCTAACACGGATCAGGGCATTTTCACGTCACCCACTCGTCGCCATCGGGGGGCTCAATCCATTGAACGCCGAGGCCGTCGTCCTGGCCGGTGCGGATGGCGTTGCGGTGGTCTCTGCAATCTGCGCCTCTCTCGATCCTTTTCAGGCATCGCGGGAGCTTGATGATATCATCCGCAGAGCCTTGGATAAACGTGGGAAGGCAGAGGGAAAATAATCGGCAACCCCAGCCATGACAAAACATGAACCGGAAAAGCTTGTGATTTTTGATTATTCGGGCACACTCAGCCTGGAGGCGCCCCGTTTCGCCCGACCGGCAAACCTCTTGTTGGCTCTCGCGGAAAGCGGTCTCGCCAAACTCGGCGTTGCGACACCGGAGGTATTCTGGGGCGAGATCGTCGTTCCGACCTGGGTCAAGGGAAGCACGACGTCGATCGGCTACAAACGCATCCTGGCTGAAAGGATCGGGGCGCTCGGCCTTGCTCCCGGTGTGGTCGGCGCAGAAATTGCGGCGGCATCCTCACGCTTCGTCGACCTCTATCTTGCCCATTCGCGGATCGATCCCCTTTGGCGTCCGATGCTGGAAAAACTGGCCGGCAATCCCGGCGTGCGCGTCGTCATTGCCACCGACCATTACGCCGAAGCCACCGAAACCATTATCGATCATCTCAATGATTGGAATATCCCGGCAGGGCAAAAAGGGGGAAAAGGGGGGACAGCTCCCGGTTTTTCCATGAAAAACCGGGAGCTGTCCCCCCTTTTCATCGCGAATTCAGCGGATATCGGTTTTGGGAAGGCGGATCGGCGATTCTGGGAAACCGTCCGGTTGCAGCTTGCGATCACGTCGATCCGGTCGGTCCTGATTATCGATGATTTCGGATTCAACGAGGAAAAGGGGGATAGCTACGGAGAACGGGCCAGGGTTTCGACCAGGCAGAAAGAAACGGCCGCTTCCGTTCAGGAGATCTTTCAGGCATCGCTTGCGGTGATCCCTTTCTTTCTAAAAAGTGGAGAACGGGATCGGAAGAATGCAGGCGCCCGAAGGATCGCGGAGGCCGTTTGCCAGATCGATCATTTTCTGAATTTCGGAGACGTTACAAGGGCGGATTCATGAACGAAGATGACAATCAGGTACCTTCAAGTTGAAAACCTTTTTCCCGAAACAGCCTCAGACATGCAGCGGCTACGTCATCGTCGTAATAGAGACCTCTGTTCTTCTCGATTTCATTCAGGGCTGCATCAATGCCCAATCCGGGACGATAGGGCCTGTGTGAAGCCATGGCTTCAACGACGTCGGCCACGGCGATAATGCGGGCTTCGATAATGATATCTTGCCCCTTCAGTTTTTGTGGATAGCCTGAGCCGTCCATTCGTTCATGGTGCTGGTGGGCAATTTCGGCCAGAGGCCAGGGTGATTCCACGTCTTTCAGGATCTCGAATCCTCTGCGGGCATGCTCTTTAATCAGGGCAAACTCGATCTCTGACAACTTCGTAGGCTTGGACAATATCTCTGCAGGGATCGATAGTTTTCCGATGTCATGTATGGAACCGGCCATACGGATACCCTCGACCTTTTCCGGGGGGAGCCCCATCTCGGTGGCTATGGCGCGGCCCAGATTCGCCGCCCGGATCTGGTGACCTGCGGTGTAAGGGTCTCTCGCTTCCACGGCAGATACCATGACCTGAATCGTCGTACTGACTGCCCTCCTGAGGCTGTCCAGGGTATCTTGAAGTTTTACCTCCGTTCGCTTGCGCTCGGCGATATCTATTTGCAGCATCTCGTTGGCTTTTTCCAGCTCAGCCGTGCGTAATTTCACCTGGTAGTCAAGCTCGTCGTGAGATGCTCTTAATGCCTCCTCAACGCGTCTGCGTTCATCGCTCAGTTTCTTCACCTTCAGCAGGATCTTTATCCGAGCGAGTAGTTCAGTCTTGTTAAAAGGCTTTGTAAAATAATCTTCTACACCGACCTCGATCCCGCGAAGACGGTCTTCATGGGAGCCCAGTCCCGTAACCATAATGATCGGGATATCAATAAGATTATGGTCTTCTTTGATCTTCCGGCATACCTCAATGCCATCCATTCCCGGCATTGTGATGTCCAGAAGTACGAGGTCGATGTTCTGACTTTTGATCTTCAG
>CAIUXU010000096.1 GCA_903903205.1 uncultured Syntrophobacterales bacterium | reverse complement strand
CGCCAGCGCCTCCTCCAGCGTCAGCATCCGCGTCTGGGCGTACACCGGCACTGCGGGCAGAAAAAGGAAAACCGCCAACAGGACCATGCCTGCCCTGAGATCAATTTTCATACCTCTTTCTTCCTCCGAAATCCGAACTTTCCTACCGCCCACGATCCCAGATCCTCCATGAAAGTGTACATCACCGGCACGACCAAAAGCGTTAGCAGGGTGGATGTCAGGAGCCCTCCAACCACAGCACGGGCCATTGGGGCCCGCATCTCCGCGCCGGCCCCAATCGCGAGCGCCAGCGGCAGCATCCCGAAGATCATCGCAAGCGTCGTCATGACGATGGGACGAAGCCGTGTCCGCCCGGCGGTGATGACCGCCTCTCGCCTCTCCATTCCGCGACTGCGCAACACCTTTGCATAATCGACCAGCAAGATCGCATTTTTCGTCACCAACCCCATCAGCATGATGAGCCCGATCAACGACATGATGTTGATCGTGTCCCCGGTAATCAGGAGCATCGCAGCCATCCCGACGATGGAGAGCGGCAGGGAAAACATGATCGCCAAAGGCTCCAGAAAGGACTCGAACTGGGCGGCCAGGATAAAATAGACGAACAGTACCGCCAGCACGAGTGCCTCGGCCATGTACCCGAAAGACTCGGCCATTTGCTCCGCGTCTCCGGAAAATACGATCCGATAGCCCGGCGCAAGCGCAAGCTTTTTTGACGCCTCCTGGATCTTCTCCACAGCCGTGCCGAGAGGAAGATTGTCAAGGTTGGCGCTGACCGTTACCTGGCGGGTCAACTCCTGCCTGTTGATCTCCGAAGGGGTCGCATAGGCCGAATATGAGACAAAGTTCGCTAGCGGCAGAAGCGTCGCAGCACCTTTGCCGTTTGCTACGGCGAGGCGCAGGTTTTGAACCTGTTCCGGATTCTCCCTCATCCTCTCGGGAAGACGCACCCGGATGTCCACCGCATCTCCGTCCTCGTCCTCATACGTGGAAACCACCTCGCCGCCGACCAGGGCGCCAACCGTCCGGACGATCTGATCGGTCATCACCCCGGCGCTCGCTGCCTTCGCACGATCCACGACAAGCCGGTATTCGGGGATGTCATGCTCCAGACTGATCTCGATATCCCTGATCCCCTGTATCGCATACATTTTGTCGCGAAGCTCGGCCGCATAGGCTTTGAGGCGCGCGATGTCCGTCCCGCGAAGATTGACCTGGAGGGGTTTTTTGCTCTGCCCGGACTCATCGACCTCCTCGATGGAGGTAATGACTCCAGGCAGATTGATGAAACTCTTGCGGAATTCCTGTTGAACCTCCCGCTGGCCAAGCATCCGCTCCGATCTCTCCTTCAACTTTACAAAGATGAGGCCGCTGCGAACCGTGCCGCTGTCTCCCGCACCGATTGTGGCGTAGGTATGGCCCACGGCTGGATGGGAACCGATCGCGCCGAGAAGAGCCTCCAGGCGTCCCCGGCTCTCGGCGATCGAGGCATCCGGCGCGGTCTTGAAGGTCACATTGAACTCCCCGCTATCAATTTCGGGAAAGAAAGCGGATTGGAGCGAACCGAAGGCCATGATCCCTCCGACAAAGGCCGCAAAGGCGATCCCGAGAACCGTTTTTCGATGGTCCAGTGCCCAGCCGATCATCTGGCGGTAACCGTCGGAAGCCCGGTCGAACCAGGCGTTGAACCCCTCCAGCAACTTTGCCACCCCTCTCCTCTTGCCCTTGGCTGCAATCGCCGGATCGTGCCAGCGCGAGGAGAGCATCGGGTCCAGGGTGAAGGAGACAAACAGAGAGACGAGGACGGCGAAGGCGACCGTCATCCCGAACTGAAAGAAGAAGCGGCCGATGACACCCTTCATAAATGCGACCGGCACGAAAACGGCGACGATCGACAGCGTCGTGGCGAACACGGCGAGCCCGATCTCACTCGTCCCGTTCCGGGCGGCGGTTAAATGGTCTTCCCCGCGTTCGAGATGGCGGACAATGTTCTCCCGAACGACGATCGCGTCGTCGATCAAGAGTCCGATTGCGAGCGACAAGGCCATCATCGTCATCACGTTGATCGACATCCCCAGGGCCTTCATGATGATGAACGACGATATCACCGAGATCGGGAGCGTCACCCCCGTGATCACCGTGGAGCGCCAGGAGTTTATGAAGCAAAAAACGATCAGAATCGTCAGGATGCCACCCATAATCAGGGTCTGTTTGACGTCATCGAGCGATTCCCGGATGAATACAGAGCTGTCGCGAACGACCGAGATCGTCGTGCCCGGGGGGAGTTCGGTCCGCATGCTTTCCACCGTCCGCTTGACCGAGTCGGCAACCTCGACGATGTTGGCTCCGGCCTGTTTCAGGATGTCCAGCGACACAGCGGGGGCCCCATTGACGAGCGCCAGCGAGCGCCGCTCCTCGACCCCGTCCCTCACCTCTGCGACCTCGCCCAGGCGGATCGGACGGCCGTTGCGCACGGTGATCGCCATCTCCCGAAACTGTTCAACACGGTCGGGTTTTCCCGAGACGCGGAGATTGACTTCCGTCGCCCCCCGATTCAGACGGCCCAGAGGGGTGTTGACGTTTTCCGATCTGAGTCCGGCCACGACGGCATCAACGCCAAGTCCCAGAGCGTTCAGCCGTTCGGGATCGATGATCACATTGACTTCACGCTTCGCGGCGCCGACCAGGTCCACCTTGCCCACCCCGGCGATCCCCTCGAAACGTCGCTTGACGCTCTTCTCGACCAAAACGGTCAGGTCCCGGGGTGAAAGCGTTTCCGACCGGACGGCGAGCGACACGATGGGCATGGCGTT
>CAIUXU010000095.1 GCA_903903205.1 uncultured Syntrophobacterales bacterium | reverse complement strand
GGCGCTTCGGACTGGAAAATGTTCCTCCCCATGTCCACGCCCGCCGCCCCCTGGTTGATCGCCTCATGAGCCATCTGCAGCGCTTCGAGTTCGGGAAGCTTCTTGCCGCCAGCGATGACGATGGGAACAGGACAGGCGGCGGTAACCGTCTCGAAATCGGGCACGAAATAGGTTTTTACAAACGCGGCGCCGAGCTCGGCACACATGCGCGTGGCAAGCCGGATGTATTTGGTGTCGCGAACCAGATCCTTGCCGACTGCCGTCACACCCAGAACCGGCATCCCGACCCGGTTGCCCATGTCGATCAGCTTTGTCAGGTTGATCACGGACTGTGTTTCGAATTCGCCGCCGATGAAAACCTGTGTCGCAACGGCGCATGCGTTCAGGCGAACCGCATCATCCATATCCATGGCGATATGCTCATTGGAGAGCTCCTTCAGAATGCTGGGGCCGCCGCTGGCGCGAAGCACGGTGGCCCGATTGAGGGAGGGCGGCATCACCGACCGCAGAATCCCGCGCGTCAGCATGAGCGCGTCGGCGTAAGGAGCAAGCGGCAGGATGGTGATGTCCGGTCGCTCCAGACCGGTCGTCGGTCCCTGGAAATAGCCATGGTCAAAGGCGAGCATCACGGTCTTGCCGGACATCGCATTAAAAATGCGGGCAAGCCGGTTTTTCATCCCCCAGTCATAGGAATTTGACCCTTTCAGGAAAAAGAGTTCGCTCTGTTGAGGCACATCAACATAAAAACTTTTTGCGACCTTTCCGGTATCCGCTTCAGGCATGAAATCCTCCTTTATAATAGTGTAATTATGCCATTCTATGGCAATTTTCGCCTCTCTCCCGTTTGGTGACGAGTTTCAGCGGCGCTGAGTATAACGGGGAGGCGCTTGTCCGTCAACCATATTTGCCGATAAGCCGATCATGAGCGTTTCATTTCTTGACAATCTATTCCAATTCATTAAGATGAGCGCCGTGGTTGAATCTGATCCGACCATCGCAGGCAAGCGGAGGATTGCAAGCCCTCCTGCAAAAAGTCGCAATAATATTCAAGAGATCTCTGATATGGCCAATGTGATTCTGAAAAATCTGGTGAAACGGTTCAATGCCGTGACGGCGGTTGACAACCTTTCGATCGAGATCCGGGACCGAGAGTTCGCGGTGCTGGTCGGCCCCTCCGGATGCGGCAAGACCACAGCGCTGCGGATGATCGCGGGCCTTGAAACGATAACGTCCGGCGAGATCTTTATCGACGATACGCTTGTCAACGACATGGCGCCCAAAGACCGGGACATCGCCATGGTCTTTCAGAATTACGCCCTCTATCCGCACATGAACGTCCGGGACAACATGGGCTTTGGGCTCAAAATCCGGAAGTTTCCGAAAGAAGAAATCAACAGGCGGGTGCAGGAGGCGGCCGACATCCTCGGTATCCAGAACCTGCTCGAACGAAAGCCCAAGGAGCTCTCCGGAGGGCAGCGGCAGCGCGTGGCGGTAGGAAGGGCCATCGTCCGCAAGCCCAAGGTGTTCCTCTTCGACGAGCCGCTCTCCAACCTCGACGCCAAGCTGCGGGTGGCCATGCGGGCCGAGATCAGCAAGCTTCACCGGCGTCTTGGCGCTACCATCATCTACGTCACCCACGATCAGGTGGAGGCCATGACCATGGCCGACCGGATCTTCATCATGCACAACGGCGCCCTGCAGCAGACCGGCGCACCGCTGGAAGTGTACGGGCAGCCGACCAACCGCTTTGTCGCCGGTTTCATCGGCTCGCCGGCGATGAACTTCATCGAGGCGACACTGGTCCGGGAAACGGGCGACTGGTTCATCGATGCCGGCGGTTTCCGGCTCCGGGCGCCCGAGGCGTTTCATTCCCGGCTCGAACCCCATGCCGGGCGGCCGGTCATCTTTGGCGTCCGTCCGGAGGATATCGCTGCGCACAACCCTGCTGCGGACGCAGGCCACGGAAACACCGTGACGGCGCGGGCGGACGTGGTCGAAACCCTGGGATCGGAGATCTTTGTCTATCTGACCTGCGGAGACCATTCCATCGTCGCCCGGATGGAGACCCCGGATCGCCCTCTGACCGTGGGACAGATTCTGGAAGTGGACCTGAAGATGGTAAAAACCCACATCTTCGACAAGGAGACGTCAAGGACCATCGTGTAGAAAATGGCAACCGAGTCGCCGCGGGATGGTTGATCAGGGGGTAATTTC
>CAIUXU010000094.1 GCA_903903205.1 uncultured Syntrophobacterales bacterium | reverse complement strand
TGCCGTGGCCGATTACCGGGAAAAGGGTGTCGAACCGTCGGTAGCCTTCATCCGGGAAGGACCCTACGCCATCCCCTGTCTTGCATCAGAAAGCTCCATGTAAATACATTATATTACTATTGATATTGCTATCAATCCCCGCAAACCCAATGGAGCCCGCAGCGTCGGTAAAATCTCTCTCAAACCGCATAGTTAACTTTGATTCAAATAGAATATTTTTCCAAGGCTTCTGCTTATTGCCCGGTTTTTTAGGGGAGTTAAAGGAGGTTTTGGGAAATGAAGGACTGGGCGTCTTTATCGGGATCCATAAAATTTCCTGAATGTTGACGTGGAATCGCCCCCCGGCCACTCCACTCTGGCCGTCAAATTCATACCTGCGACAGCCGGTGCATCTCTTTCTGCAAGCGGTCGAGAAATGCGGCGGTTGTGAATTCCGACTTCTTTTCTTTCATGCCCTCGGCCAGACGGCAGGCGGCTTCCGCGGCGGCCCTGATCAACGGTCCCGGCGCATCCAGATAGCCCGTCGGTCCCAGGCCGGGCAGGACCATATCGAACAGGGTACAACTCTGCAATGCCTTCAACATCTCCGCAGGAATTTCCGGAACCCTGATCGTTCCTTCCCGTTCGACCGCTTCCCCGGCCCATTGCTCCAGGGCCGCGATTTCCCGCCAGAAGAGGGGGTCTCCCTGGCCGTTTCTGATCCTGGATTGAATCAGTGCGTAGATAACAAGGTATCCGAGCACCTGCTGGGATTTTCCCCAACGGACATTGATCTGTTCAATGAGCGGTACCTGCGCGACATGCCGGAACTCCTCGTCAACCAGTTCGAAAAGCTTTCGCCGTAACGCTGCCACATCTTCCTCTCCCGGGCAACGCTGCTCATCGAGTTGCAGCCCTTCAAGATCGTCCATGGAGGTGATCAGACGGGGCACCGGTTGTCCCGTTTCAGCGATGCAGGCAACCCCGTATCCAACCCTTTCGATACCATCAGCGCCCGGATTGATGGTGATTCGGTTTACGCAGGCAGGTGTTTCACATTCTGTAAGTATCTCCAGGAGCCTTTCAAAGACCGGCTCACCATAGGCGGCAAAGCGGAGCATGCCGTCCGCTTCCTTGAGCCCCGCGTCATAGGTTTCCCGCGACGCCGTCAGCATGGTCCCCTCCGCAATGCCGGGGAGGTTTGCAAGGGTAATGGTCATTGCATTGACATCGGAAAGAACTCGGCAGCCGCGCTCCCGCAGGCAACGGGATTCCGAAAGGGTCTTCCAAATCGTCTCCATGTTCACAGGGGACTTCCCCTGTTCGTGCTGCTGCATTCGCAAATAGATATCATAGAGATCCTGGGGCGGAATCTCCATGCTCCGGACACGCCGCTGCATTTCTTCGCATCGCGCCCGGGCGACCTGCTCAAGTTCCTCTTCCGTCATTGTGCCTTCTGCCAAAGCCTGAAATTCGTCCTTTGTTACGGGAAGGAGAGACACGGGCTGGCTGCCCATAATGGCGCCCGCCTCCATCAGGCGGGTCAGGAGCCTTCCATAAACGATCTGCTCGGCGGAATCCACATAACAGAGATTAAGCACCTGGATCGTGTCATGCCGCTGACCGATACGGTCAATCCGCCCGATGCGCTGCTCCACCTTCATGGGATTCCAGGGAAGGTCAAAATTGATCAGCAGGTCGGCTGTCTGGAGATTCAAACCTTCAGCGGCGGCATCGGTGCAGATGAGGACGTCAATCTCTTCGCGCAGAAACCGGTGCTTGATATCGTCCCGGGCCGAGTTGACAAGCTTGCCTCGGGACGGCTCGTAATAACTTCCTCCCCGGCCGGAATAGGCGCCAATGAGCATCCCCGGTTCTGCCTGGCGCAGACGGCGGACGATGTCCGTCAAGGTGTCATAGAAGCGGGTAAAGACGACGGTCTGCCTAATCCGTCCGATCCCTGCAATTCGTCGCTCATTGAGAACCCGGAGGAGGGTTGTCATCTTCGACGGCGTTCCCACCAGGGATTCCAGCCCTTTTCGCAACACGACCAGGCGTTCCCGTTCCCACCGGAGATCGGTGAGGCTCCTGTTCTTCAGAAACGTCCTGACGATCTGCTCGTCATCCTCGCCGTCGTCGAAAAGCGCCTGGAGTTCATCCTCGTCCGGAACGACGTCTTCCGGGATGTCATGGCGGGCATAAGCCTTGACGGTGCTTTCGACCGTTTCCAGGCGGCGGCGGACCGTCTCGCCGATGGCAAATGGACTGGAGGCAAAACGCAACCGCAGGAAGCTCAGGAAAAATCCCACGGCGCTTACATTGCGGCGACCAACGCCCTGGGTCATCTGCGTTGCCAGACCTTCGCAGTAGGCCTGAAAATCGTCATAGACCTGCCGCTCGCCCGGCAGGAAGGTAATCGGCGGAATCGGGAGGATCACCCGTTTGGCAAGATTGGACCCAAGGCGACCATTTTCCCGGTAGATTTCCAGGAGGGAGCGCGTGTGCCGCAACATGACACGCGACAGGGGCGATGCAGCGAAAATCAGCCGCAAGACCCCTCGAAGATCGGCTTTTCTCGGGATGGTTCCCCGCTCGAGCCAGCGCCGGATCGTCATTCGTGATGCGCCGTCAATGGCGGAAGACTCCAGAAAGGCCCAGTAGGCGGGGTCATGTCCCTGCAATTTTACGACCGCTTGCCGGAGAAAGTCCCAGTCGGCAACCTTGACCGTATCGCCGCTGACAAGGTCCCCGAGAAGATCGTAGTAGGCCATGACCAGGGAGGGATCGAACTGAAAAGCCCCCACCCGGTCGGTCAACCGGATCAGATCGCAGGCCTCCACCGGATGGAGCTGCATGGGTGTTGCCGTTGCCATCCAGAGGGCCTTCGCCTGCCTTTTTAGAACCTCTTCGACGGTACGGTAGAGGTTCCCGAAACGGGGGTGAACCCGGCTTCCCTGGGTTGGGTTGGAACGGCGGGCGTACTGGGCCTCGTCCAGCAGGACGATGTCGAAGGGGCGGACACTCCGGAGTTCCCCTTGACGTTCCTTTCGGGAAAGCAGGCCCGTAGAGACCAGGGATAGATCCGGAGCGAAGAGCGACGCTGCGCTTCGCTCCTCCTCGCAGGGCAGGAGGTATTCATGACGGGTCCCCGCCCCGCCCACTGCCCTCCCGAACGGCAGGAGAAATTTGGCTGCCATTTCCCGCTGCCACTGTCTCGTCAGACCGGCGGGCGCCGCAATCAGGACGCGCCTGACCACCCCCGCAAGATAGAGGGAGCGAATGGCGAGACCCGCCTCGATGGTTTTCCCCAGACCGACTTCATCGCAGAGCAGAAAACTGTAGGGCCAGGAAGCGATCAGGCGACGGGCCACGATTTCCTGGTGGGGCCAGGGTTTTACCGGGGCCGTTTCCATCCCGACATAACGCCCGCCGGGCAGAAGGGGGCCGTCTTTCAGAATAGCAAACGATAGCCATTCCCAAGGCGACGGCGGCGGGAATTGCGGGTCCATGGCAGTAGTTCCATCAATCTCCCGCAGGATGGTTGTCACTCCTGCCTTGGCCATGCAGTCCGGCGCGAGCTCGATAAGCCTGGATTTCACCGCCGCTGGCAGGGTTAACACCCGGATGCCGGGATTCCGGTTTTCCCAGAGAATTTCAAAATCGCTTGCCGCCCCCTCGACCCGCAGGATGTCCGTCTCTCCTTGCCAGTCGCAGTGGACTTCGATGTTTTCCGCATTGATCGTCAGCGCCGTTTTCGATTCATTCAGGGAACCGGAGATATAGAGGCCGTTGCCCGCCTCGTCCCGGAATATGGCCCATTTTTCGTGGACATAACCGTCTGCAACCGATGAGAAGGGAAGGGCGTCACCCGTAGCCTGATGGACCCGCAGGGCCACCCGGACTTCCAGGAACCCATTTCCGACCATCCAGGCCAGCAGTTGCACGCCCCGGGTTACTTCCTCCGGCCACGTGGCGGCGTTGTCCAGCTCTGCGTTCAGGCATCTGGAGAGACGTTCGGTTGTCCCGCTCAAAATGGCCTGCACATCCGCGGTATCGAGATCAGCCCCCACGATGAACCGGGCCTTGCCTTTGTTACTGGTAACAAAGGCGGAAAACCCCTGGGACGCGGCCGCGAGGGAGGTGGAACGGAAATATCCGGCCACGCGGTCGTATGAGACAGACCGCTGAAGCGCCGGGATATAGAAGTCGTGGAGGATATCAATCGGTCGCCCGTTTTCCCACCGGCCCGACGACCGGTAAGAAATCCGCCAGGGATAATCTTTCAAATTTGCCTGTTTGCCCTGCTCGTTGGTCATTTCTTTATTTCATTCCGAAACGGATCGTTTTGGCCTCATCCCGGAGCTTTGGGTCCCCCGACTCAGCGCCCCAGACGTCCAGGAGATCGAGAATGCGGGCGGTGCGGTCTGCGGCGTGGGTTTGCAGATAGGCCCGGGCCACGGGAACATCCCCGCGGCGATAGGCGGTGACGAGGCCGTGGAGGATATCCCAGTCCGTCTGGGGATGTTCCAGCCGTCGCGGGTCCCGCTCTCCCGGAAGAGCAAGGCGAAGTTTCGATCCTTTCCGGATCAGGGGGGCCTGATAGCCGGTATCTTCCGCCCGGCCTCCCTGTCGCCGGGCGCCCCGTCCCTCTGCCGCCGCGTTGATCCCGATCATCCGCCCTTCGGGATGGTAGCCGGCAGACTTGACCGAGAGGGCGATGTTGAGGGATCTGGAGATATTCAATGCCTCGTCAAAGGCAAACTCTCCGTGCCCCCAGATTCCATAGAAGGTGAGCGCCGCCGCCGTCTCCGGGTCCAGATCCACAACGGCAATCCGCCCGCCGGTGATCCTGGTGATCTGGCTTTCCGACACGACGCGGCTCGCCTCGTTCATCGCCCTGATCGGGTTGACCGCCTCGTCGCCGTCCATAACGGGCCAGTGTTCCGACAGAACCCGCAGGGCACGGCCATAGGAGGCGACCATTTCGTCCACGGCGTTGAGACGCAGGAGCGCGAAATCCTTCAGACCTTCCTTCACGGCGTCTTCGATCTGCCGCTGGACGCCGCTGCCGCCGATGCCCGTCCAGACCGCCGGAAAGGCAGGCTTTTCCGAACGCTTCCGGCAGGCAAGGAAGATGGAACTGGCGGCGGAGGCCATATCCTTCATATGGATACCTTCTGTCCCTTCAGATTCCACAGGGAATGATGCCGTGATATTCCAGCCATTTTCGAGCAACGATCGGGTAAGGGTCTCCCAGGCATCTTGTGTCTTATGGGTGAACATCATGGTCATGATCCCGTTGTCCTTGAGGACGCGGCGAGATTCGGCAAAAATCTCCCCCATCATACGTTCATAGGCGACCTTGGCATTTCTGGCTGAACCGTCCCGGGCCGGATTGGCCACGGCCTCATTGGCCTTGTCCGCGAGGCGCCGCGAGAAGACGCCGGGGTAGAGATCCGTCAGGGTGCGCCGCTGCCAGACGTAAAAGTAGTCCGATAGTTCGGCGTACATGACGTTGTTGTAATATGGAGGGTCCATGCAGACGAGGTCCACGGAACGTTCGGCTACTTCCGGCATGTGGGCTGCCGTGCCGCAGCGGATCGCAATGGGGAGGTCTTTGCCATCAGCAACCTGACTGTGGATGGGCGCCACCAAACAAGCTATGCTCTGATAGGAGATC
>CAIUXU010000093.1 GCA_903903205.1 uncultured Syntrophobacterales bacterium | reverse complement strand
GTCCTTCGACAAGTAGGGGCACGGCATGCCGTGCCCCTACTTCGGAACCCCGTTCGCCCTGAACTTGTTGAAGGGTCTCCCGGGCCGCCCCGTCCTTCCAGCAATAGGGCTGCCGGCAGGTCACCATCTTCACGAGGTCGCGACCAACCAACCCCGGATAGGCTCGGACGCGTTCAACGAGATGTTCGATGTCGTCCGTTTCCGTGGAGAGAACGCCCCGCATGGCGCCGGTCATTCGGATGCGCCTGGTCAAGGCGCGGGTGTCGATTCCCTCGACTCCGAGCGTTTCATGGGCCTCCAGAAACTCCTTAAGACTCTGGCGAGAGCGCCAGTTGCTCGGCGGATTCTCATGTTCCCGAACGATGAAGCCTTCCAGATGGATTCCTGCCGACTCCATATCCTCCGGGTTGATTCCGGTGTTTCCGATGAGCGGGCAGGTCATCACCACGATCTGCCCCTTGTAGGAGGGGTCGGTAAGGATTTCCTGGTAGCCGGTCATCCCCGTGTTGAAAACGACCTCGCCCAGGACTTCGCCCTTCCCGGCAAAGACATTCCCCCGGTAAACACTTCCATCCTCCAGGACCAGCAGGGCCTGTTTTCGTCCCTTCCCGAACATTCTTTCACCGCTCCTCAATTCTAATAAAAGAAGAAGGAGTTATCAGAAAGATCCCCTCGCGTAAAGGAAAAATCAAGATAACTCCCTTTCCCGTACGGGGACACGATGCGGCATCGTGTCCCCGTTTGCACTACAGCATTGGCAGATAACGGTCGATTTCGAACTGGCTCACATGGATGCGGAAACGGTCCCACTCCACCTTCTTGTTCTCGATGAACTTGTCGTAAACATGATCCCCGAGGGTGTCGCGAACGAGCTTGCTTCCCTGCACGGCGAGCAGCGCCTCGTAGAGGCTCCCCGGCAGCGAGGTAATTCCCGCTTTCGCCCGTGCCTTCTCGTCCATCTCAAAGATGTCCTCTTCGATCTGTTCGGGAAGCGGATAGGCCTTCTCAATCCCCCTCATCCCGGCGGCCAGCATCACAGCAAAGGCCAGATAGGGGTTGCAGGCCGGATCGGGCGAACGGTACTCCATCCGGGTCGCCTTTTCTTTGCCGGGTTTGTACATCGGGACGCGGACCATCGCGGAGCGGTTTCTTCTCGCCCAGGAGACATAGACCGGGGCCTCGTAGCCGGGAACCAGCCGTTTGTAGGAGTTAACCCACTGGTTGCAGATCGCGGTGATCTCCGGCGCGTGGACCATGATGCCGGCGATGTAGTGTTTGGCCATCTTCGAGAGGTTGTATTTGTCCCGGCCGTCGAAGAAGCAGTTCTTGGACCCCTTGAAAATCGATTGATGGACGTGCATACCGCTCCCGTTCTGCCCGAAGACAGGCTTCGGCATGAAGGAGGCATAGACGCCATTCTGCCGGGCGATCTCCTTGACCGTGGTGCGGTAGGTCATCACATCGTCGGCCATCCGGAGCGCTTCATTGTAGCGAAGATCGATCTCGTGCTGGCTCGGGGCTACCTCGTGGTGGCTGTATTCCACGCGGATTCCCATCTCCTGGAGGGCAAATATCGTCTGACGGCGCAGGTCGGTCGCCCGGTCCACCGGGAGGCCGTCGAAGTAGCCACCCATGTCGAGGAACTCGGGGGCCTTGTCGGAGGCGAAATAGAAAAACTCCAGCTCCGGACCGACATAGAATGTGTAGCCTTGGTC
>CAIUXU010000092.1 GCA_903903205.1 uncultured Syntrophobacterales bacterium | reverse complement strand
GTGTTTTCTGATTGGCGATTTTAAGGACGCGGCTGACGTGGCTGCCGCGGTGAACAAGGATTTCAGCAACTTCGGTGTGCTGGCCGACCTCTCCCACTTTGGGCTTTTGCGGACAACCCCCGAGGAGGCCATCCCCTTGGTCAAGCAGTATCCCATGCACTTCCACATCGGGAGCGCTGCCTTCCGCGACCGGCGGCACCCCGGCTACGGGGACCTTCAACCCCGTTTCGGCATGCCGGGCGGAGAGGTTGACACCCCCCAGGTGCGGGACTATTTCCGGCTTCTGTTCGACCTGAAGCTGCTGAATCCGGAAAATCGGCCCGTCCTGAGTGCGGAGGTCCGGCCGCTCCTCCTCGAGGAGACATCGGAAGCGATTCTTGCCAATACCAAAAGGGTGATCAAGGAGGCCTGGGCCACGATGTAGTTTGGCCGAGCGGAGACCGGAGAACAGACGATCCTCTCGTCAAAAGTCGAAAATGCCACCAAAAGTCATTCCGGTGAAAACCGGAATCCAGAGATTTCAAGGTGTTGCAAAAAAACACTGGATACCGGTTTTCACCGGTATGACGACTTTTGACGAGACCATCAAAGATGAAGGGAGAAGAAGCAATGAAGAAAAGAGTGGATGTTTTCAAAAGCGGTCTGGTTGCGGCGTTTCTGGTTCTCGGGGCGGTCCTGTTCGTATCGGGGATCGGTTCCGCATCGGCGGCGGATGTCTGGCCGTTCAAGCAGGTCGAACTGATCAACCCTTTTGCCGCCGGTGCGGCGGCTGATATTCAGGCCCGGAAACTCGCGGAGATCATCTCCCGGGATCTGGGACAGCCGATGGTGGTTCGCAATGTCCTGGGCGCGGGCGGCGCCATTGCCTACAACGAGGTCCATCGCGCGAAAGCCGACGGCCAGACCCTGATCTGGTATTCCGGTGCGATCAACACGCTGGCGGCCCGGAAACAGATTCCTTACGATTTCAGCGCCTTCGACACCATTGCCGGGGTCGGCGTCGAAACGGTTTCCATCGCCGTCAGCAAGAACGCCCCCTGGAAGGATTTGAAGGAGTTGATCGCTTACGGCAAGGCCAACCCCGGCAAGGTCACGATGGGCAACTCCGGGATGGGCAGCGTAACCCACATGGTCCCCGTGGCCATGGCAGCCAAAGCCGGCCTGCAGATGACCCATGTTCCCTTCGGAACCGGCCTGGCCGTGGCGGCCCTGATGGGAGGGAAGATCAGCGCATCGAGCCAGCATCCCGCCGAAATTTTCAGCCAGGTCAAGGCCGGGGAGGTGCGAATCCTGGCCATCAGCAGCGAGAAGCGCATCAACATCTGGCCGGAGGTGCCGACGATGCTGGAGTCGGGCGTTGCCATCGATTTCGATCAGTGGAGGGGCATCGCCGCCCCCAAGGGAACGCCCCAGGCCGTCGCCGACAAATTGAGCCCGCTCGTCAAGAAGGCTGTGGAAAGCAAGGAGTGGGTCGATTTCGCCTCTTCACTTGGTTCGACGCCGCGTTACCTTGCCCCGGCGGCGTTTGCCAAGTTTGTCGCGGCTATGGACAAGGAGACGCGTGAGATTATGGAAGGCGCGGGCCTTTTGAAATAACCGCCGGTTTCGTGCACCCCTTCCGAGAGTCAGGGGAGGGGTGCATAGCGGAGAACCATCGATGACGACCCGAAAAGAGATTGCAAGCAACCTGGTGGTGATTCTGTTTGGCGCTGTATTTCTGGCCTACACCACCCGCTACCCGCTGGACACGTGGGAGAGCCCCGGCCCGGCGGTCTTCCCGCTGATCGTGGGAGCGGTACTGGTTTTTCTGGGCGCGGGACAACTGGTGCGGGTCCTCTGGAAATCCAGGCGGAAAGATCACCATCACCACCACGAAAAACATCGGGACGGCGACCAACCCGCCAGGGAATCCATTCTCCGGAACAGCGGTGACGGAAAGGCCCTCCGGATGATCGTCGTTTTCATCCTTTACCTGCTGATGATGCAATGGATCGGCTTCTTCGTCTCCACCTTTCTCTTTGCGATTATCTCCAGCAGGCTCGCGGAGGCCAGCGATTGGGGAAGGCCAATTGCCCTCTCCGCGGGGGTAACCGTTTGCTGCTATCTTCTTTTTGAAGTCTGGCTGAAATTGTCCTTTCCCAGGGGTGTCCTGTTTTAGAGGG
>CAIUXU010000091.1 GCA_903903205.1 uncultured Syntrophobacterales bacterium | reverse complement strand
CGCAGTGCAACGACCCGGGAAACAGGGGGGACAGCTCCCGCTTTTTGCAGCAAAATTCGGGAGCTGTCCCCCCTTTTCCTGTCCCCCCTTTTTCCGGTACATCGATCACTTCTTGACAAGCCCTTCCAGCTTTGTTCCGTCGATTTCGACAACCAGCGCTCCAATCGGCTTGCCTTCCGAGAGAACAGGAACTGAAATCTGGATGATGTAAACCTTGTCCTCCAACTCCGCGGCGCCCTGCCAGGCCTTCCCGGTCGTGAAGGGCGCGTCAAACTTTGCGGAACCTTTGTGAATATAGCTTCCTGTCTTTTCGCTGAAGGCAACTTTCTCTCCATTGGCCGCATTCAGAAAGGCCCCGACGCAGACCCCTTCGGTCTTGGCGAGCTCAGCCTGAAGAAATTTACCCGTTTCGTTATTGATGAAGCCCTGAACAATGGCATCGTTCTCGGGAACGGTCTTCCACTTCGCATTGTCCATACCCGGAATCGGTCCCTTCTTGTTTTGGGCAATAACCGCGTCAACCACGATCGGGCTCGCCGCCCAGCCATTGGCATTCCATACCTGCCAAGTAATCCTCTCCTGGATATCCGCCATCACTTCGAAAACCGACGCCGCCCAGGTCATGGGCGCCATAAGCAACACCACTGCAACAACAGCCATTCCCATTACACGTCGCATAATCCCCTCCTCATTGTGGCATAAGCCACCGTTGTGATACTGATAACCTACCCATTATTCCCTGACGGTTCCGCCCCACCCTTAATCAAGGGATTCATGTCATTTCCCCTTCAAAGCGTTGTCAAGCCTTCTTCTTGCCCAGCAGCTTGTCTTTCCACCCGGAGATCACCGGCCAGAAGAAAATGAACAGGGCCACGAGCATGATGGGCAATGCGATAGGAGGCTGGAAGAAGATCAGCGGGCTGCCCTGCCCCATGATGAGGGCCTGCCTCATCGCCTGCTCCGCCATATTCCCCAGCACCAAAGCAAGCACCATGGGGGCAATCGGATAATCAAGTTTTTTGAAGAGATAGCCGAGAACGCCGAAGACCAGCATATAATAGACGTCGATCATCCGGTTGTTCACTGCGTAGGCGCCGATGGCGCATACATAGATGATCGCAGGCATCAATATCGCAAACCGGACTTTGAGGACAGCAGCGAAGAGAGGGGCAAAAGCCATCACCATGAAGAATCCGATGAAGTTTCCCACCCAGCAGCTCGCGATAAGCCCCCAGACAAAATCGGCATGCTCCTTGAAGAGCATCGGTCCGGGTGTAAGGCCGAAGATCATGAGCCCACCCATGATCACCGCCATCGTCGGCGATCCGGGAATTCCCAAGGTAATCATCGGGAGGGTCGCCGAAGTTCCCGCGCCGTGCGCGGCGGCCTCCGGGGCGATGATGCCTGCTGAGGCCCCCTGGCCGAACTCCTTGCTGTTTTTTGACGACTCCTTCGCGAAGCCGTAAGCCATGAACGAGGCAGGTGTGGCGCCTCCCGGTGTAACCCCCATCCAGCAGCCGATGATCGCCCCCATGAAAAGGGTCTTCGGATAGAGAAGGAGCTCCTTAAACCCGTCCACGATATCTCTCATTCTTACCCGGCCCACGATCCCTTCCACCTTCAGCCCCTCTTCGACGGTGAGAAAAATCTCCCCCAGTCCAAAGAGCCCGATAACCGCCACGATAAAGTTGAAGCCTCCCATCAGGGTAACCGACCCGAAGGTCATACGGAGCTGCCCGCTGACGATGTCCATCCCTACGGCTGCCAGGGAAAACCCAAATAAAATGGCCGCCACGGTCTTGACGGGAGATTTGCCGCCCAGCCCCACAAAGGCGCTGAAAGTCAGCATCATGACCGAGAAAATCTCTGCCGGACCGAACTTCAGGGCAATCTCCGCGATGAGGGGCGCCAGAAAGGTGAGGATGAGTACGCCGACAATGGCCCCGACGGCGTGGGACATGAACGAGAGAACGAGCGCGAAACCGGCCCTTCCTTTCCTTGCCATGGGGTAGCCGTCGAAGGTGGTCGCCACCGACCACGGTTCCCCGGGGATGTTAAAGAGAATCGAAGTGATACTGCCTCCATAGAGCGCCCCCCAGTAGATGCTCGACAGGAGGATCACCCCGGTTGTGGCCGGCATAACAACAACCACGGGGATTAAAATGGCCACGCCGTTTGCGCCGCCCAAGCCGGGCAACACCCCGACGATGATGCCCAGAATCAGTCCGATACACGCAATCATGAGATTGTAGGGCTCTAGTGCGATACCGAGACCCATCGCTAAATTATTTAGATCAGCAAGCATAGTTGACTCCCCCTTCCCGGTTTGTCTGTCTTAGGTCTGTCGTCGGAACATCACGGAACGGCCTCCGCTCAGAACGGTATCAGTATGCCGCCCCACAACCCTTGAGGCAGAGGCACAAGAAACAACTTGTCAAAGGCGATGTAGAGCGATAACGGAACGAGGAAACTGACCATGAGGGTCGTTCCCCACCCTATCTTCCCCACGGAGCGCATATAGAAACCGAGAAAGATGCCGGCGGCGATGTGGAGCCCGACAAATTCCGTGATCACGACCATGCCCACTGACGGGATCAGGACCCAGAGGATGGGCTTCAGGGCGCCTTTGGGCATGAGGAGTTTATCGTATCCGTCCTTTTTGTACTTCGCGTAGATGGTACGCAAGGTCAAGAGGGAACAGACGACCAAACCCAAACCCAGATAAAAAGGAAAGAGACCGGATTCAGGACCGGTCACCCCCCATTGAAAACCGAGCCTTACAGCATCAAATAGCAACACAAACCCAATGACCATAAAAAACAAGGCAATGACGATATCAGCCTTTCTCATACGCAATCCTCCCGAAGAAAGTACTGAGTGATGAGCGCTGAGGACTGAGTAAAACACTCAGCACTCAGTCCTCAGTCCTCAGCACTATGTTTTCCGCTGTCACTTCTTTTTTAACAGGTTGCCCTTGGCCATCAGGTCTTTTGTAATTCTCTCTTTTTCCTCAAGCCACTTGACATAGTCGGGTCCGGTCAAATAAGCAGACTTCAGCCCATTGTCCGAGATGTACTTCTGCCATTCCGGCGTCTCTGTCACCTTCTTCAGCATATTGACGTAAAACTCTTGCTGTTCCTTGGTGATACCCGGCGCCGCAAAGATACCGCGGAGCATCAGATAGCTCATATCCACTCCCGACGACTCCTTCATGGTCGGGATGTCCTTCCAAAGGGGAAGGTTGATTCGTTCGGTGTCGATGGTGGCCAGCGGTTTGAGCCTTCCGGCTCTCCACTGGCTGACCGCCTCGGCGGGGTTGTTCACCGTGGAGTTGACATGCTTGCCCACGAGCTGAACTGCAACCTCTCCCCCTCCCTTGAAGGGGACATAGGAAAACTTCACCCCGAAGGCCTGCTCCAGCATCACGGTAATGATCTGATCTTCCTGCGCCGATCCCGTGCCACCCATCAGAAACTTCCCGGGGGTCTTCTTCACGTCGTCCAGATACTCTTTCGCTGTTTTGTACGGTGTTTCCGCATTCACCCACAGGTTAAAATAATCAAGCGCCAACCGCGCTACCGGCGTCATATCCCGCCAGTTAAACGGAACCCCCGTCGCCAGTGGCGTCGTGAAAAGATTGTCCAGCGTGATGATCATCACGTGGGGATCTTTAGCGTTTCCCTTCACATACATAAATCCTTCGGCCCCTGCCCCTCCGGATTTGTTGATGACGATGACGGGCTTCGGCGCGAGCTTGTACTTGCTGATGATCGGCGCGATAAATCTTGCCATTACATCCGCTCCCCCTCCCGCGCCCGCAGGAATGATAAATTCAATGGGCTTCGTCGGTTCCCAGGCGTTCGCGGTTCCGGTGTACAAACTGATTAAAACGACAGGGAAGAGGAAGATAAGGGTGAGTTTGGATATCCAAAACGCTTTTTTCATGCAGCACCTCCTTAATTGTTTGGAAAACTGTTCAACCTTCCAGCCAAATATCTTGAAGCGCTATATCTTTTTATGATCGAAAAACTTAAATGGGGACACCTTGCGGTACCTGAATGGGGGGCACCTTGTGGCGTCTAAATGGGGACACCTTGCGGCAAGGTGTCCCCATTGTTGGAGACTTACTGCTTGCCGGGCACTGCCGCCGCTACCGGTATCGGTTGCGACACCTGCTTGATCTTTTCATCCACAAACGCCTGCATCTTGGCGATGTGTTCCGGCTTGAGGTGGGCAAAACGGCCCTGGTGTTGCATGTACTCATTAACCGGTTTGTACTTCTTCGGAACGTTCGTGTATTTATACACGCCGTTTTCCCACTCGTACATCGACCACATCCCCGTCTCCACGGCCAGTCTGGCCATTTCGCGCGTCAGCTTTTCATCGAACAGCCAACCTTTGGGGCATGGGCAAAGCATGTGCAGGAAGGTGGGGCCCGGCTGACTCAGCGCCTTCCTGACCTTGTTCATCAGGTCCAGCGGATGGGCAATCGTGGTGGTGGCGACATATTTTACCGCCGGATGCCCACCGATGACCAGTTGCGGGGCGTTTTTGGGGAAGAGGGTTTTTCCCTCGGGAATCTCCTTGCCGGGAGGGGTGAAGGTGGTCGCGGCGCCGTACGGCGTCGTCGGCGATGTCTGAACTCCCGTGTTCGCGTAGGACTCGTTGTCGTAGCAGATGAAGAGAACCTTGTGGTTACGGTACATCATGGCCGACATCG
>CAIUXU010000090.1 GCA_903903205.1 uncultured Syntrophobacterales bacterium | reverse complement strand
TTCCGAAAACGGTGTGCTTTCCGTTCAAGTGCGGCTGCGGTGCGTGGGTGATGAAAAACTGGCTTCCGTTCGTGTTCGGCCCGGACTTTGCCATTGAGATCACCTTGCTGTCGTGTTTCAGCGGATTTCCCCGGCACTCATCCGCGAACGTGTAGCCGGGGCCGCCCCGGCCAGTCCCTGACGGATCGCCCCCCTGAACCATGAAATCGCCAATTACACGATGGAACAAGACGCCGTCATAAAAGCCATCCCGCGCCAGAAAGACAAAATTGTTAACGGTTTTTGGAGCATGTTGGGGATAGAGCTCCAGTTCGATGGTTCCCCGGTTGGTTGCGATGGTGACAAGATAGGTCTTCTCCGGATCGATCTGCATTGCAGGCGGTTGATCCCACTGTTTCCCGGCCATTTGACTCCTCCCTATTGGTTTGGCTGATGAAAGTAAAGTGTGACGACTCCCAGGCCATCACGCGTTGGTCCTCATATCTTGATTTTCCCCAGATGGCAACTGCTTTCGGAAAAGGGGTGATATTCCGGAGACATCAAATCCTCAAAGGTTCGGGCCTATAAGCGAATGAGATCTTCATGCTCTTCTTCATGCGGGTTGATGTGAATCATGACGTCTCCCACGTTGGGAAAACGCTCAAAGATGAGCCGTTTGACATCAGAGGTAATGCGGTGGGACTCTTTGACCGTCATTTCGGGATCCATGTCCAGTTTCAGGTCCACAATAAGGTACTGCCCGGATCGCCGGCTTCGGATCTCGTGGACATGCTCGACGCGGGGCACTCCTGCCGCGATGGCGGTGACGGCCGTGATCAGCTCTTTGGGGGGTTGGCCGTCCATCAGGTCGTTGGCCGCGTTCCGGAAAGTCTGCCAGCCGATGTGGCCGATGAAGAGGGCGGTAAGGCCGGCCGCCAGCGGGTCCATCAGCGCCACGCCGAAATATGCGCCGCCGACGCCAATCAGTGTCGCGACGGAGGTGAGGGCATCCTTGCGGTGATCCCTGGCGATCGCCTCCACGGCCGGGCTCTCCAACTTTTTCGAGACGCGTCGGGTGTAGCGGAAGAGCGTCTCCTTGATGACGATGGTTGCTAGCGCGGCAAGGACGGCGATCAATTGAGGTTCCGCATAGTTCCTTTCGATGATGGTCATGGTCGCCTTGTAAAGGATGCCGCCGCCTGTGGTGAAAATGACGAGCGAGACCAGGATGGCTGCGATGCTCTCCGCCTTGCCGTGACCATAGGGATGATCATCGTCAAAGGGTTTGCGTCCGATCTTGAGAGCGATAATGCTGGCCAGGATCGCCACAAAGTCGGCGGCGCTCTCCATCCCGTCGGCAAAGACCGCCTCGGAATGGCCGAAATGGCCGGCCAGCAGCTTCATGACCATAAGGACCGCGTTGATCCAGAAGCCGACGGCGATCACCCTGTCGGCCATGCCGAACCGTTCGTATCTCTCCATAGATTTTGCGGTGGCCCCAAGATCCGGACCCTTTACCGGCGGAGAAGAGGGCGCCCCACTCTTTCCTTCTGTCGTTTTCTCGTTCTTCATCGTGATCTCAATCCTTGCGGTGTTCTATACAGGATTTAGACAAAATAGGGTAGCATCTTTGATGCTCTCGTCAAAAGTCGTCATACCGGTGAAAAGCGGTATCCAGTGTTTGTGCAACGCTCTGAAATGTCTGGATACCGGTTTTCACCGGTATGACGTTTTCTGGGCATTTTCGATTTTTGACGAGAGCA
>CAIUXU010000089.1 GCA_903903205.1 uncultured Syntrophobacterales bacterium | reverse complement strand
GTCCGACCATCGCCGAAGCGGGCGTCCCGGGCTATGACACGGCGGTGTGGTGGGGGATGCTCGGCCCGAGTGGTATGTCGGCGGGTCTCGCGGGAAAGATCTCAAAGGATTGCGCAGTGGCGCTCAACGCACCGGCGGTAAAGAAGCGGCTCGACAGTCTTGGGGCAGCCGTCGTCGGCACCACGCCGGCAGAATTCACAAAGTATATCCGGGCTGAATACGAGAAATGGGGTCCAATCATCAAGGCGGCGGGTATAAAAGGCGAGTAAGCGCTCTCGCATCCGGATGCGGATGGCCGATGGGGGGCGTTGACCCTGGTTTGGAGGTTATAATGAAGGTCAAGAGTCCGAAGGATTTTTGGGCCGGATTGATGTTCATCGGGTTTGGTCTTTTTTTCATGATCGGCGCCCGTGACTACCAATTGGGTAGCGCGGCGCGGATGGGACCTGCTTACTTCCCGACGATGCTCGGGGGGGCGATGGCGGTGATCGGCGCTGTGGTATTTTTCCAGTCGCTCGTGGTGAAGGGAGAGAGGGTGGCCTCGATCCCGTACCGCCTTCTTTTTTGGATTACCCTGTCGCTGCTGCTGTTCGGCTATCTGCTCAAGGCCATCGGGCTCGTGCTGGCCCTGGCGGTTCTGGTCGTGGTTTCTGCGTTTGCCGGACACGAGTTCAGACTCAAGGAAGCGCTTTTTCTTTCCGTGGCGCTGATCGTTCTGTCCGTGCTGGTGTTTGTAAAGGGGCTCGGACAACCCTTTCCACTCTGGCCCGCATTCCTGGGCTGAAGGATAATCCGATGGACTTGCAATTTCTGGACAATCTCGCGCTCGGTTTTGGTGTTGCGTTCCAGTGGTGGAATCTCCTCTACTGCCTGATCGGTGTGCTGCTTGGCACGCTGATCGGCGTGTTACCCGGCATCGGCCCGACTGCCACCATCGCGATGTTGCTGCCGGTGACCTTTGGCCTCTCGCCGATCACGGCGATGATCATGCTGGCGGGTATCTATTACGGGGCACAGTACGGCGGGTCGACGACTTCGATTCTGGTCAACATCCCGGGTGAGGCCTCCTCGGTCGTGACCTGTCTGGATGGATATCAGATGGCGCGCCAGGGGAGGGCGGGGCCTGCGCTGGCGGTCTCCGCGATTGGGTCGTTTTTTGCCGGCTGCGTGGCCACACTGGTTGTGGCGATGTTTGCGCCGCCGCTGGCAGGCATTGCGCTGAAATTCGGTCCTTCCGAGTATTTCTCGCTGATGGTGTTCGGCCTGGTGGCGGCCACCGCCCTGGCTCATGGATCTCTCCTCAAGACGATCGGGATGGTGCTGCTGGGCCTGCTGCTCGGCCTGGTCGGCACCGATGTCAGCTCTGGCAGGATGCGTTTTACTTTCGGTATTTATGAACTCTCCGATGGGATCGGCTTTGTCGGTGTGGCGATGGGCCTGTTTGGCATCGCCGAGATCATCTCAAACCTCGAACTCAAGGGATCACGCGAGGTGTTAACAAACAAAATAGGGCGGCTGATGCCGTCAAGGGAGGATTTTCGGAGGATGTGGAAGCCCATCCTGCGCGGCACCGCGCTTGGTTCCGCACTCGGCGTCCTGCCGGGCGGCGGGGCGATGCTGGCTTCGTTCGGCGCATATGCGCTGGAGAAGAAGGTTTCCCGTCACGGCCACGAATTCGGCAAGGGCGCCATCGAAGGTGTCGCGGCGCCGGAGTCGGCCAACAACGCCGCCGCCCAGACCTCGTTCATTCCGCTTCTCACGCTGGGG
>CAIUXU010000088.1 GCA_903903205.1 uncultured Syntrophobacterales bacterium | reverse complement strand
TCGAGTATTTAATAATGGATGGATTATTTTCGATCAAGGTGTAAATTGCTATCTCAATTGCAGACAGATTTTCTACCCCCTTTTCTACCCCCTCCACACTTATCTTTGCGGCGGATTTATTGAGGATGCTGCATCTGAAATCAAAAACGCCTCCTCAAACTTCAGCTCCCAGTACGGCTGGCACCGCACCTGGGTTTCACCCACCGTGGCCTCAGCGCTGAGACTCTTGTTGATGATATAGCCGCTTTCGGGGTGATAACGCTCAAGGAATCCATGGTACGAGCGCTGAACTTCAAGCTTTTTCATGTCGCTGTACTTGACCTCAAGTGGCGTCATGGCAGCCCCGCGCCGGATGACAAAGTCAACCTCGGCCTTGTCTTTGGTGCGCCAGAAGTGGATCGTCGTGTCCGCCAGGGGGAAGCGTTCCGTCAGCAGGGCGTGGATCGCGTTTTGAAAGACGAACCCGGCATCGCTGTCCGAGATGCCGCCGAAATTGCCCGCGGCAAAATTGCGCAGCCCGATATCGCAGAAATAGTAAACCGGCGCTTTGGTTATCTCTTTTCTGATGTTGGTGAACCAGGGGCTTACCTTATGGACAATGAAGGTCTTTTCCATGTACCACAGATAGGTCTTGACCGTGGACAGGGCGAGCCCCAGGGTGGAGGAGAGTTCGGAATAATTGACCATCTTCCCGGTCTGGCTTGCCAGCACCCTCACGAGGTTGCTGAAACTGTCGCTCTTTTCCACCCGCAGGAGATAAACGATGTCCTTTTCCAGATAGCTTCGGAAAATCTCGTTGATAACGGCCAGCTTTTCCTGGTGTGTTTCAGCCAGCACAACACGTGGATAGCCGCCGTACATGAGGTATTCCCGGAAGAGCTGCTCTGTTCTTGCCGGCTCGGCGCGGAAAAACTCTCTGAGCCGGTCCGCATAACGGTAACCGGTCCTGAAATCTGCGAACTCGCCAAAACTGACCGTCGCAAGTTCGAATACGCGCTTTCTGCCGACCAGCGACTCGCTGATCTTCTCCTTCAGCTCGATGCTTCCCGAGCCGGAAACCACAAACTTCCAGGGGAGTCCCTGATCGTACAGCCCTTTCAAAAACAACCCTGCATTTTCCTTGCGCTGGATCTCGTCAATAAAGACCACGCCGTTACTGCCGCCCAGTTCCAATCGGATCTTCTGGAGAAGCGCGCCTTGAGATGCAAGGTGGCGAAAGTCGTCCTCAACATCCAGATTGAGCCAGAGGGTATTTCGTCCTCCGGCGCGAAGTTGGGCATCGAGTTGTTTGAGGATGGTTGTCTTGCCCGATTGACGCGGCCCGACCAGCATGGTGATCTCGGGATGATCAAGATGCTCCGTCAGCGCTGACATGAGCCGACGCCGTATATACTGATTATCTGTATTCATGGCTTCATTTTAGCACGAGAATTTTCAATGTCAATTTACTTTTGCCTGTCATGATGACCTCGTCTTTTTGGTCTCGGGAAATCTCCCCGTATTCTCCGGCAGAAAGACCACGCCTCAGGTTCCCGGCCCATGTGTAATCCGGGGAGATTTCTGGCCGACGAGTTGCCGAGATATTGACTTTTCGCGGCCGTTTCCCTATATGCTTGCGCCGTATAAAATTCACGAAAGTCCGGATCGAAGCTGATGTCCGTTGCCACGTTGGCCATAGCCCCCTCGGGGCAGATCCTCTTCCTGCCCGACGGCGGGGATGGCCCGGCTCTTCCGGACCAGGTCGTCGCAAGAATTTCGGAGGCATTTCACGAGGGAACCGCCGCCGGACTGCTTCACCTTGCCACCGCGGAACTGACTACACCTCTCCCACCGGCCTTCGTCTTCTGGCGTGATTTTTCCCGCCGCTGCCTTACGCGGCTCTGCCAGATCGCGGGCGCGGAATCGGAAACGGAAACGTCTGAAACCGCAGCGCTTTCTTCCTCTCCGGAAGAGCTTCTTCAGATCATTGAAACCTCTCCTCCACTGCGAGGGATGGAGTATCTGAATCCCACGATCCTGGAAAATCTTTGGACGGCGCTGGAGGGCCACACCCGTGAGCAAGCCGGCTTGTCGGGCGGGAATGTCCAGGATTATCTGAAAAAGCGCAACCCGCTCTGGAACATGGTGGGCCGCGTCGCCTTCCATCTGGCGGAAAATAGGAAGAACGAGGCGCGCCCC
>CAIUXU010000087.1 GCA_903903205.1 uncultured Syntrophobacterales bacterium | reverse complement strand
GCCCCGTTTCCTGGGCAATTCGCTTGCAACGGTGGTTGGCATCCAGGACAATCTTCTCGCAGGATCTCAATTTCCCCAGGGACACCCGTGCTTTTTTGGCCGCCTGCTCCCCGCTTTTGGCAGACTTGTGCATATTCGCCCAGGCTTCTTCCAACTGGGCCAGCGAAAGACCCGTTTCCTTCTTACAGCGGCGAACCGACTCTTCCGCCTGCTCCACTTCGGTCAGATAAACGCGGAGATTTGCGACCATCCGGTCGATCTGTCGCCTGCTGAACCGAACCTTCCGGCAGGTTTTGACGATATTCAGCAGATTCTTGTCCAGATCCACTTTGAGCTTTTCTCTTTCCTGGAGACTGAGCCCTTTCGCGTTCAGTTTCTTTCGGATCACGTCGTTCTTGGCGTCAAAGACCGTGACCTTATTAAGCAGCTTAATCACCCGCTCCCGATGCATGTCTTCCTCGACAATGCCGTCTTCATCGTCGAGGTTGTCCACGACGCTCTTCACGCGGATCTCCCCGCTTTTCAGCTGGGCGCCGATATTGACCACATCTTTGAGGGAGGAGTTCACGCTGAAGACGGCTTCCATGCTCTCCTGGGCGCCCTCTTCGATCACTTTGGCGATCTCGACCTCACCCTCCCGGCTGAGCAGGGAAACGAGCCCCATCTCCCGCAGATACATCTTCACCGGATCGCCGGTCTTGCCGATCGCCGGCAGCAGGCCGATGATATCTTCCCGCTTGCTCTCGATCCGTTCTTCCGTCGCCTTCTTGACGACAAGTTTTTCCCCCTTGTCCGTGTCAATGATATCGATATTCTTCTCGCCGAACAGCATGATGATATCATCGATCTGATCGGAAGAGATGACATCGGAGGGAAGAAGATCGTTGACGTCGTCATAGGTCAGAAACCCCTTTTCCTCTCCCAGCGTGATCAACTTCTTGAATTCATCGGACTCGATTTCTTTTCCCATATCCGTATCCCCCGGTATCCCGTTTTATAATCCATCAGCCATCCCTCTTCGGGCCGGCCGCTGCCTCTCATCAAACAATCCCCAAACAACTCAGACCAGCCTTTTCTCTTCCTGAAAAAGCCCTTCCTTTTCCCGGAGGAGGCTGTCGCACAACTCGCGGTCTCCGGCCTCCTCGGCCTTGACGATCTTCCCTTTTAATATCCGGTGGCGTTCTTTATACCATTTCCGCCGGATCTTCCGAATGGTATCGGCAATGAGACGATCGATCAGCTCCTCCGGATAGGGACTCTCCCCCATCAGCAGGTCGAGGAGTCTCGCCCTCACCGGACCTTCCTCCATACCAATACCATTGACGAGAGAAAACAGGTCCGGAATCGTCCCACCCTGTTTCTCCATAGTCGTCAGAAGCCTCTCTCCCAGCAACCTCAGCTCTTCCGATGTGAAACAGGCCAGCACTCCGGACACCGCAACTGCCGGAATCCGGTCAGGACGTTCCAGCATCATGTGAATCAGACTCAATTCCAGATGATCCAGCCCGGGAGACGATCCGTATCGTGTCCCTTCGGATCCTTTTTTCATCCGGGCAGCGGGTGGCGCTTCAGGGGAAAGAATGCGCAGAACCTCCGCTTTCAAAACTTCCTGATCGACATTCAGTTTCTCCGCCACCTTCTTGATGAACAGGTTCCTCTCGACGGCGTCACCAATCCGGCAAAGGAAAGCAACCGCCTCTCTGAGCTTGTCCCTGTCCTCCTCCAGTGTCCCCTTTCCACCCAGTATCTCATCGATATAGTAATCGACCATCGGCACGGCCCTGGCTACCAATTCCTCCATCTTTTCGCGCCCACGGGTTCTTACAAAATCGTCCGGGTCATGGCCGTCGGGGAGAATAACTGCCTTGGCATGGACATTCCCCGCCAGAAAAAGCTCCAGACTCCTCGCAAGCGCCTTCCGACCCGCCTCGTCCGGATCGAATACAGCCGCGACTCGTGGTGCG
>CAIUXU010000086.1 GCA_903903205.1 uncultured Syntrophobacterales bacterium | reverse complement strand
TTGAGGCGGAAAGCATTCTTCACCTGATTGACCGGGTGGGGGAGGATTTTTCGCGGGCGGTCGAACTGATTTACCGCTGCACGGGGCGGGTGATCGTCGCAGGGATCGGCAAATCAGGTCTGATCGGCAGAAAGGTGGTGGCGACACTGACCAGCACCGGGACACAGGCCCTCTTTCTCCATCCCGTCGAGGGTCTTCACGGGGATCTGGGAATCGTTACAAAAGACGATGTCCTGATCGCCATCTCCCACAGCGGCGAAACCGACGAACTAAACATGATTGTTGACAGCATCCGGGCCATCGGCGTGCCGCGCATCGCCTTTACCGGCAACCTCTCCTCGACGCTGGCCCGCTCCTGTGACATCGTGATCGACGTCGGTGTGGCCAGAGAGGCCTGCCCCTTCGGTCTCGCGCCGACATCCAGCTCTACAGCCGCCCTGGCCATGGGCGATGCGCTGGCCGTTGCGCTGATCCATCGCCGAAATTTCCAGGAAAAGGATTTTTTCAAATTTCATCCCGGCGGAAGCCTCGGCTCCCGACTGCGGGCCAAAGTTCGGGACGTCATGATCTGCGGCAGCCAGACCCCACGCGTTGACATCGGCGCGACTCTCCTCGACGCTATCCGGGAGATGGATGAAACGAACAAAGGGTTCGTTCTGGTCACCGACGTCACGGAGAAACTTATCGGAATTCTGACCGACGGCGATGTCCGCCGCCTCGTCCGCACCGGCGTCGATTTCCGAAATCAGCAGGTCGATACCCTGATGACCCGCTCCCCGAAATCCATCCGTGACAACATCTCCGTAGCCGTGACCGTAGAAACAATGCAGCGGATGGAGATCACCACCCTTGTGGTCACCGACGATGAGAACCGTATCAAGGGCTATGTCCACCTCCATGACATCCTGGGCCGGGGCGGAACCCTGAAGATGACGTTATCGGAATAGTCAGTCAGAAACCAGATAGCCCTTGACACAAAGTTGCCATCTCTTTATAGTCTCATAGCGGAAAGGTATCTATAATCCGGTAAATGGACGAGGAGATCGTCATTTGAACGAGAAACCAACCGTATCCCCCAACAAGGCGAAAGCAACAATGGAGAGCAACCCGAAAGGTCTTTCCTTGCTGTTGAATCGTGAACTTTCCTGGATCGAATTTAATCGCCGGGTGCTCGAAGAGGCGGAAGATCCGGAAACACCCGCCCTCGAGAAACTGAAGTTCATCTCGATTTTCAGCTCGAACCTCGACGAATTCTTCCAGGCCCGAGTCGGCGCGCTCGCACGGCTGGTCCAGGCCGGCGTGATCGATCCCGACCAAAGCGGTATGCTCCCCAAGGAACAGATCGACGCAATTGCGGTGAGAGCCCGGATATACATCGCGCAGCAGTACCAATGCCTGCAGGAGAAGGTCTTGCCCCTCCTCAAGCAGGCCGGAATCGAAATCCATCCGGTTGAGTCGCTGGATAAAAAGGAAATCCACAAGCTTGATGAATACTTTGAAAGCCAGATCTTCCCCATCCTGACACCACTTGCGGTCGATGCCGGCCACCCTTTTCCGTTTCTGGGCAACCTGCGGCTGAACCTGATGGTCATGTTCAAGGAATCCCCCACGAATATGGAAACACAGCCGTACGCGTTTGTCGAAGTGCCCTCGGTACTCCAGCGCCTGATCCCGATCATGGAAGAGAAAGGAACGAAAGAGCACCATTTCGTTCTGCTCGAGGAGCTGGTCCGGTCGAGCATTGGCAGCCTTTTCCCGGGGATGAAAATCACGAACTGCGTTCCCTTCCGCGTAACCCGCAACCAGGACTACGATCTCCATGAAGATGCGGTGCTGGACCTGCTGAAGTCTGTCGAGGCGGAACTCAAGGACCGTTCCAACAAAATCGCCGTCCGCCTCGAAGTCAAGGAAGGCATCCCGAAAAAGATGCTGCAAATTCTCTGCAAGCACCTGGAAATGGATGAGACGAACGTCTATCATATCCCCGGTCCACTGAACCTTTGCGGCTTGCTGCCGCTGTACGATCTGCCCGTTTCCCCTATTCACCGGGATGAGCCCTTCAACCCGCGTATCCCGAAGCGCCTTGCCGGGAAGAGCGACATCTTTAGCGTCATCCGGGGGGGCGACGTGCTGATCCACCACCCATACGATTCATTCGCTGTGGTTGTGGACTTCATCAACAGCGCCGCGGAAGACCCGGATGTTTTGGCCATCAAACAGACACTTTACCGGATTGATCGGGATTCGCCGATCGTCGAGGCGCTCTGCCGGGCGGCCGAGAACGGGAAGCAGGTGACCGCCGTCGTCGAGATCAAGGCACGCTTCGACGAGGAGAAGAACATCGATTTCGCGCACCAGATGGTAAAGGCAGGGATCAACCCCGTATATGGCTTTGTAAAGTGGAAAATTCACTGCAAGGCGATTCTGGTGGTCCGGCGGGAGGGCAAGCGTCTGCGCCGTTACGTCCACCTCTCGACTGGAAACTACAACTCCCTGACCGCACAAATCTACACAGATGTCGGGCTCATGACCGCAGATCCCGGCATTGGCAACGATGTCTCCTCACTCTTCAATGTCATTACCGGCTTCAACTCCTGGACGGGCGGCGACATGCTGAAGCCGGAAAACATCGAATCGCGCTTCAAGAATATATTTCTTGCCCCCGTCAACATCCAGGATCGAATCATCGGACTCATCGAGCGGGAGATCAAAAAATCATCCCCTAAAAAACCGGGCCGGATCATCGCCAAAATGAATGCGCTCATCGATGAGCGCACCATTCGCGCCCTCTACCGAGCCTCCCAGGCAGGCGTCCGGATTGATCTTATCGTGCGCGGCATTTGCTGTTTGCGCCCCGGCATCCCCGGCGTCAGCGACAACATCCGCGTGCGGAGCATCCTCGACCGCTTCCTTGAGCATTCCCGCATCTACTATTTCCACAACGCCGGCACACCGGAAATCTATTCGGGAAGCGCTGACTGGATGCCGCGCAACTTCAAGAGACGGGCCGAAATTCTTTACCCGATCCAGGACCAGGCGTTGAAGACCCGAATCATCGACGAAATCCTCATGACCTACCTCACCGATGATGTGAAGGCGCGACTGATGCAACCCGACGGCAGTTACCAGCGCGTAAAACGCGAACCGAACGACAAACCGGTTCGAAGCCAGAGCGCTCTCATTGCCATCGCACGAAAGGGCGGTGTGAAATCGCCGCCATACTCTCAACTTGTTCGTCAGATCGGCAAGAAGAAAGGAAAGAAGAAATGAGCCCAAAGACGAAGGCAGAAACGGCGACGGAAAAGAAACCCATAACGAGAACGGCCAAAAAAATCGGCGAACCCCTTGCAAGCGCAAAACGGTTGGCCGATGCGACCAACTCCGACCAGCATCACATGGCGCATGTGACAAAACTGGCGCTTGCACTTTTCGACAAACTTACAGACCTCCACGGCATGGGGGATCGGGAGCGGCTTCTTCTTGAGGTCACGACCATGCTCCATGATATCGGCTGGTCGCGAACAACAGACGGAGGCCACCACAAGCATAGCCGCGACATGATCCTGGAGGCCGAGTTGCCGGGTCTGACAGAGGATGAGCGCACGCTTTGCGCACAGATCGCTCGCTACCACAACAAGGCGGAACCGGACAAATCGCGGCACAAAGGCTTTGCCACCCTGAAAAAGAAAGAGCGCGCGATCGTCTCCTGGCTTGCCGGAATCCTGCGTGCCGCCGATGGACTCGACTGCACACACAGAGGCGCTATACGGGTCGGGGATTGTGAACTCGCTAAAAAGCGTCTGACCATCTCGCTTGCAGGCCGCGGCGATTGCGGCGCAGAGATCAGCGGTGCAGAGAAAAAATCAAAGCTCCTTGGACGGATGGTTGATCGCGAGCTGGTCTTTCGGTTATGCTCGTAGCCTTTCTTTCCGACATTCACGGGAACCTGCCCGCCCTCGAGGCGGCCCTGACCGATGCCCGCATTCAAGGGGCGGAGAAGATATACTGCGCCGGCGATCTGACCGGATATGGCCCGTTCCCTCGTGAAGTTTGCCGCACTCTTTACGAAAATCAGATCGTCACGATTACCGGAAATTATGATGCCAAAGTCATCGCTGCCCTCCATCGCTCCGCCGATCTGAAGGAAAACATGAAGCCGGGAAAATGGAAAATTCTGGAGTGGACATGCAGCCAGATCGACGGTGACGCGCAGAAGTTTCTATCCTCGCTTCCCCTTTGCCATCGCGAGACGCTGGCGGGCCGATTTGAGCTTCTGATGGTGCATGGGAGCCCGGTGTCGGCGGAAGATACCATTTACCCCAGCATTACGCCGTTCGCCCTGAAAAAGAAGCTTGCCGGAACAACAGTGGATCTCCTCATCTGCGGCCACACGCATATCCCGTTTGTGAAGCATGTGGCCGCCACACTCGTCGTGAACTGCGGATCAACGGGACAGCCGGTGGACGGCGATCCACGACCAGCATACGCACTGCTGAAGATACAGCAGGGTAAACCGCCTTCAGCGCGGATCATCCGTTTTGACTATCCGAAGGAAGGGCTCCTCCGGGCGATCGAACGCTCTTCGCTTCCCCGAAGCTTGTCCGCAGATTTCAGTGAAGGGAACAAAAAAAAGGAAATGCCATGAAGACGCCAACAGAAAAGAAGGAAATCGAATACAAATTTCTATTGCCGGAGCCGGGGGCAAACGCCGCTGTCCTGGGTCTGCTTGCCTCGAAAGGTTATCAGGTTCGCCAGCAACCGATGATCCACCAGGAGGATCTCTATCTGGACACCTTCGACTGGAGGCTTTTCCGGCATGGATTCTCCCTGCGCTTGCGACACGCAAACGAGAAAGTGTACTATACGCTTAAAAGCATTGGGAAAATAGATGATGGCCGGGCGGAACGGCGGGAGATCGAGATCGAGGTGAAAGGCAACGTCGTCGATCCGACGGAAGCGCCGGTCAAAGAGATCCAGACGGAAATTGCCGAGATCATCCACCCGCGACGCCTGATCGGCCAGCTTACCATCCGCACCGAGCGGCAACCTTACATGGTCACATCGCCGGGTAAAGCGCTAATCGAACTTGTTTTCGACTCTACGGGCTTCCTGGCGCGCGGTTTCAACAAACCCAAGAGGGCCCGTCGCCTTTTCGAGATGGAAGCAGAACTTCACAAAGGATCACCCGCGGAACTCGACGCACTCCAGGAGCATCTGATTGCCGCTATTGGTTTCACCCCTTCCGGTCAATCGAAACTCGAAACCGCCATCGAGCGCCTCGGCGTCTTATTCCCCGCAAAGAATCCCCCTCCCCACCTTCGGGTGAAAATCGACGACCGCTTCGACCAGACGGTGCAGAAAATTTTTGCATTTCAGATTCACCGCCTCGATGAAAACATTCCGGGCGTCCTCGCGGACATCGACACCGAATTTGTCCACCAGGCTCGTGTCGCGACACGGCGGATGCGATCTTTAATACGGCTGTTCGGCGGGGCGATCCCGGAAAAGACCGGCGCCTATTTTGCGGAAGAACTTCTCTGGCTCGGCGCACTCTTCGGCGGTGTGCGGGACCTCGATGTATTCCTGCTCAACCTCCCCCATTTCAAAGAGACCGTCGAGATCGCCCCGCAACGCTGCATCAGCACCCTGATGCAGCATATAACCGAAGAAAGAGTGGCCCTCTTTGCCGACCTCAAGGCGGGCCTCACCTCCGTACGCTGGCGCCTGCTCCACTCCCGACTTCTGGCCTTTGCCGGAAAGGCGCCGGCGAAAAATCCATCGGCGCCTCTTGCGATGGCCCTCGTGAACGAGGCCGCACCGCCCATCATCACCGCACGGTTCGACGCCGTGATCGAGCAGGGAAGCCGTGTGCTCACAAAACCGAAACCCGAGAATTTCCACAAGCTTCGCATCCAGTTCAAGAAGCTTCGTTATGCTCTGGAATTTGTCAGTCCCGCTTATGGCGACCCGCTGCACCCCCTTATCGAGGAGGTGGTGAAAATCCAGGACTGTCTTGGTGACATGCAGGACACCGTCTTCACACGGGCGCTCATCGATCGCCTGCTGAGGAGCTGGAAGGGAAAGGTGCTGGATCCGCGGCTGCTGTTCATGCTTGGGGAACTGTACGAACTCCAGGGTGAGATCGCACGCACCAGGCAGACCGAATTCCATCAAATCTGGAAACACTTTGACCAAGACACCTTGCGAAAAAACCTTGCATCTGCACTTGCCAAGCGCTGAGCAGTGAGGACATAGTGCTGAGTGTTCAGTCCTCAGCACCATGTTTTAGTCACAACGCAGATTCGACGCTATCGACGATCGTTCGGAGAACCTTGATGCGTGCATCGTATTTGTTGTTCGCCCCTACCAAAATCCAGGGCGCGATCTCCGTGGAGGTTCGATCAACCATATCACATACCGCCTGGTGATACTGGTCCCACTTTTGGCGGTTTCGCCAATCCTCGGCGGTAATCTTGAAGTGTTTGAAAGAGGTCTTCTCCCGCTCCCGGAAACGTTTGAGCTGCTCCTCCTTGCTGATTTGCAGCCAGAACTTTACAAGAACCGTCCCATTGCGCACAAGCTGACTTTCAAAGTCGTTGATCTCAGAGTAGGCGCGCATCCAATCGTTCTCCGAACAAAATCCCTCGACACGCTCGACCAGCACACGGCCGTACCAGGACCGGTCGAAAATTGCGAAACGGCCACGCCGCGGCAGGTTTCTCCAGAAACGCCACAAGTACGGCTGGGCTCGTTCCTCTTCCGTGGGTGCGGCAATCGGAATGCCCTGATAGACCCGCGCATCGAGCGCCTGCATCACCCGGCGGATTGCCCCCCCCTTCCCCGCCGCATCCTGGCCTTCAAAAACAAAGACCACCGATTTCTCCTTAAACTTCGGATGTCGCGTGAGCAGATTGAGACGCCCCTGCCAGTTTTCCATCTCCCTGTTGTACTTTTCCTTGCTGACGCTCTTCGTGAGAACAAGCGATGTCAGGACGTCTTTGCCGTCAATGCGGGGTTGGATCAGAGTTTTTTTTGCCGGTAATCTGGTGACCGGCTTCTCGGCGAGACGCTCACGCATGGAGTTAAGCAGCAACCTGCCGACTGTCAGGCTTCGGTAGCGATGGTCGACACCCTCGACAACAATCCAGGGAGCGTCCGCAGAGCTGGTCTGGCGTATAAAGTACTCGGATACCTTCCTAAACCTGTCATAGCTCTTGAAGCGCTCCCAATCCGTCTCGGTGACCCGCCAACGTGTCTTGGGATCCTTCTCTAGCGCTTTCATGCGTTTCTTCTGCTGCTGTTTGGAGAGATGAAACCAGAATTTGAGGATCAGCGCCCCTTCATCGGTAAGCATTTTTTCAAAGCGGATGATCTCCTCTATAGACTGGTCGAGTTTTGCGGACTTTGATCGACCCACCACCCGTTCCACTATCGGCGCCGAATGCCAAGCCCCGTATAGAATACCAATCGTGCCTCGAGGCGGCAGCGAACGCCAGAAACGCCACATGTAGGGCCGCTCGCGCTCCTCATCCGACGGGTCGGGGAATGCGTGCGTCTGGATATGACGGGGATCCATCCATTCGTTGAGCAGATTGACCGTCTCGCTCTTACCGGCCCCATCGATCCCGCCGACCACGATGATCACGGGGAAACGCTTCTTTTGCGAAAGGTCGTACTGGGCGTTCAGAAGATCCTCACGCAATTTTGGAACCTCGCGATCATACGTCTCCTTGTTGATCATGTGCCCAAGTTCTGCGGATTCAAACATGGTTCACCTCCTTGAATAGTGGCGGGATTTTATGTTGTATGGAACTTTATGTCATCCACTTTTTTCCGTCAAGAAATTATTATCTCACGCCTCTTTGAGCGCCCGGAGCTCTGCGTCGGTATAGCGGAGACGCAAGGCAAGACCTCGGGCCAGCCGGGCAAAAAGCATCACACCCAAGGTGGGGTTGGACCGGGAAACTTCGTCGAATCTGACTCGGGAGATCACAAAAACGTCGGTGTCCGTATCCGCAACAGCATCCGCCGATCGCGAGCCACGATCCAGAAAAGCGATCTCGCCAAAAAAATTACCGCGGCCAAAAGTGGCGAGAATGTGATAGCGGTTTTTCTCCAGTGGAAGAACAATCCGCACGATGCCCCGGCGGATGATGAACAGCTCGTCACCGGTATCTCCCCTGCGGAAAAGTGTCTCTCCCGCCTTGAATGAGAGCTCAGCAACGCAGGCCTTCATGAAAGGCAGGCCGTTTACATTCTCAAATTCACGCACCAACTCAACTTCAGCCAGCTCAAGCGGTTGGTCTTTCCGCGCCTGGGCTCCACGATGTTCATCCAGAATTTGATCCTCCGACCATTGCATCGCCTCATCCAGGGTCAGAAAAATCTTTATGTTTCGTCCGCGCTTCAAGAGGCCGAGCTGGTTAAAATAGGCGTCGAGGTTCTGTCCCGTGGGGAGCGTCGGTAAAAGATGGCTGAATATGAGATAGCCTTCCCGCTCTTTCAAAATGTCGCCGAGCAGCTCCATCATATGGACGGCGGTGAAATCGACAGACTGCACACGTCGCATGTCGAGGATCAAAAACCGGCTCCGCTTGAGGTCCGGTTCGAGCTCGGTAAACAACTGGTCCGTCGTGCCAAAAAACAGGCTGCTCTGCAGTTCGGCAATGGTGATCATGTTTCCGTACTGCTGAAGCACCTCTTTTTCTTCCTGAAGCCGGTACTGCTTGGACGATACCTGGTCACCGTAAACTTTGCGACGGATGACCGAACCCCGGATCTGTTCCCGGATGAACAACAGCATGGCCAACCCCATCCCCATACCAGCGGCGGCAATGAGGTTGAAGTAAACCGCAGTGATCACGACCAATGCGATTACGCAAAAATCGAGTACGGTGGCCCTCTGCCTCAGAAGGAGGACACTGCGGAAATCGATCATTCGCGAAGCAACCACCATCAGAATTCCTGCAAGAGCGGCGATGGGGAGCCAGGCAATCAACCAGGTCAGCATCAGAAAAGCGATGAGGACGAAGATCCCTTCCAGAAAACCGGAAAACCTTGTCTGTCCGCCGCTTCCAATGTTCACAAGGGTCGGTCCCATTGTGCCCGACCCGGGCATGCCCCCGAGCAGGGCCGACACGATATTTGCCGAACCCTGCCCCATCAATTCACGATTGGCATTGTGACGGCTGCGGGTCATGCTGTCCATAACCACACAGGTCTTCAGCGTGTCGATCGAGAGCAGCACCGACAGTGTCACCGCCGGCATAAGCAAAGAAGCGATATCCGCCATCTTCACATCAGAAAAGGCACTCCATTGGCCCTTAAGGATTGTGGTGAAGGATGCGTTTTCCTGAAACAACGGGCCGATGACCAGTTTATTGTTGTCGAGCGTTCTTAACTCCGGTATGAAATAGCTGATCCCGAAATAAGCAAGCAATCCCGCAGAAAGACCAATAATGACGGCGGGAACCGTCTTGACAACCCGTGGCGCCGCCAGAACACCGACCATCGTGATGACTCCGACCAGTATTCCGGGTCCCTGCCAGTGAAAAGGCGTCAAAATCCCGTTCAGGAGGGAGACCCCTGTGGG
>CAIUXU010000085.1 GCA_903903205.1 uncultured Syntrophobacterales bacterium | reverse complement strand
GCCTATGTGCATACGCAGCACTCCGGTGGCTGCGATCACGTGGTCCAGAGCCAGCAGGAGGGGATCGAGAAACTCCGGGCGATGATGGAATTCGAACCGGCGCAGAAGATCTGCATCGAGCGGCGGGAACCGCGTGAGCCCCGATACGACTGCCGGGAGATGATGTCCTCCACCCCGGTCAACACCTACCAGCACATCAACATCCACGACACGATCAAATGTATCGCCGACGACAGCTATTTCCACGAATACAAGGCGAAGTACGGCCTCGCGCGCGGGGCGTCGATCGTCTGCGGAAAAATGTGGCTCAAAGGAATTCCCGTCGGGGTGATTGCCTCGAATGCAAGCGGGGTGATCTATATCGAGGCGGCGCGGAAGGCGACCGAATGGATGATCCGCTGCGGCAACTCCCGGATTCCCGTGCTGTTTCTCCAGGGCTCCCCCGGATATATGGTCGGGAAGGCGGAGGAGTGGGGCGGGATCGGCAAGTACGGCGCCGACATGGTTCGCGCCTGCACCTGCCTCGAGGCCCCCAAAGTGACCTACGTGATCGGTCCCGACCACGGCGCGGCCAACTATGGCATGTGCGGCCGGGCCTTCAAACCTCGTTTTGCCTTCACGAACATGCGCGGCCGGACGACGGTGATGTCCGGCGAGACGGCCGGCTTCATTCTGGAGACGGTCCGGCGGAAGAACATCACGGACAAGGGCGGGGTGGTTGACGAGGCGGAGATGGCCGGATTCCGGCAGCAGATGCGTGACCGTTACGATGAGGAAGGCCACCCCTTCTACACCGGGTCGCTACTGTTTCACGACGGCGTCATCACCTTCAGCGAGGCGAGGGAGCGGATCGCGCGGGCGTTCGAGATCGCCCTCCACGTGCCGATCCGGGAATCGGTCTGGGGAGACATGAAGTTTTAACGTAAGAGCCAATTGAAAAACTACGAGCTTGTCATTCCCGCGAAAGCGGGAATCCAGTCTTTTTAGGGATTTCTGGACCCTCGCTTTCGCGGGGGTGACACCTTTTGTTGAGTTTTGCAATTGGCTCGTAAGGAGAAAGATATGCCTGACATTTTGTTGCAGGAGAGAACGGAAGACGGCATCCTGATTCTGACCCTGAACCGTCCGGAGGCGATGAACTGTTTCAACTTCGATCTGCTTGCGGCGCTTGCTGATGTGATTCGCGAGGCGAACTTCGATATGGATTTGCGGTGCATCATCATTACCGGCGCCGGAGGTGATGATCCGAAGAAGGCCTCCTTTTCGACGGGGGCCGATCTGAAGGAGCGCCGAACCATGAGCCCGGATCAGGTCCGGCGCTTCGTTTTCACGATACGCAACACTTTTACCGCCGTGGAGCAGGTTCGCGTCCCGGTTATCGCGGCGATCAACGGCTTTGCCTTCGGCGGCGGGACGGAACTCGCGCTTGCCTGCGATCTCCGGATCGCATCCTCCAACGCGGTCATGGGGCTCACCGAAACCAGTCTTGCGATCATTCCCGGGGCCGGCGGCACGCAGCGGCTGCCGCGGATCGTCGGGATTGCGAAGGCGAAGGAGCTGATCTTCACCGCGCGCCGGATCGATGCGAAGACGGCGCTCGATATCGGCCTCGTCAATCGGGTTGTCGAGCCGGCGGAGTTGATGTCAGCGGCGCGGGAGCTGGCGCAGGAGATCGCGAAGAATGGTCCCATCGGTGTCAGCCAGGCCAAATTTGCGATCAACAACGGCATGGAGGCTTCCCTCGGCGTCGCGCTCCCGCTGGAGTCCAAGGCCTACGAGGCGACCATCCCGACGAAAGACCGGCTCGAGGCGCTGGCCGCCTTTGCAGAAAAGCGCAAACCGGTCTTCAAGGGGGAGTGATCGCCAGCGGCTCAAGTTGTCAAATCGGCAAAT
>CAIUXU010000084.1 GCA_903903205.1 uncultured Syntrophobacterales bacterium | reverse complement strand
TGGCCTTTGATTTGAGTTGGGACAAGAAGACAGGTTTCCGGACGAAGCAGATCCTCGCCGCCCCTATTTTCCACAACAAGACGCTGATGGGTGTTCTCCAGATTCTCAACAAGAAGGGCGGGCCCGGCAAATTTTCCGAGGATGAGCGGGGATTTCTGCAGGAGATCTCGGACGTCCTCGGTGTCGCCTTCTTCAACCAGGAACGCTACAGCCGGCGGCGAAAGACCCGCTTTGATTATCTGATCAGCCATGACCTTCTCAAGGAGGACGACCTGGACAGCGCTTGGGAAGAGTCACGCGAGGCGAAGGAAACCATTGAAGATTTCATTATAAGGAAATACAAGATCCCGCGGGAGGAGGTCGGCCGCTCGTTCGAAGAATTTTTCCGCTGCAAGTTCGTCCCGTTCTCGGACAAACTGCCGATTCCGGGCGATTTGCTGGTGAATCTGAAGAGGGACTATCTCCGCCGGGAACTGTGGGTTCCGCTTGAAAAAAAGGAGGGGGTCATCCGCATCATTGTGGATGATCCGAACAATATCCTGAAACGGGACATGATTGAAAATCTCTTGAAGACCAAGTCGGTCCGCTACGACGTCTCCCTTCCGGACGATATCATCAAGTTCATCAATCACTTCTATCAGTCCCCCGAGGACGAGTCCACCATTACCGATATCCTTGGCAAACTGGATGAGGAGGAGCAGCAGTCGCAGGAAGAGGAAGGAGAGGTTGTCACCGAATCGGACAGTGTGATCATGCAACTCGTTAACAAGATCATCCTTGAAGCCCAAGCCAAACGTGCCTCGGACATCCACATCGAACCCAATGTGGCGAAAAAGAACGTCGAGGTCCGCTACCGGGTGGATGGCGACTGTGCCATCTATCAGACGCTCCCCTTCAGCTACCGAGCTGCCGTCATCTCCCGCATCAAGATCATGTCGAACCTCGATATCACCGTCCGGCGCCTCCCCCAGGATGGTAAGATCAAGTTCAAGAAAGCAGGTGGTGAGGAGCTCGAACTGCGGGTGGCCACCATCCCGACCCAGGGAGGGGTGGAGGATGTCGTGATGCGGCTCCTGGCCACGGCCGGGGACGCTCTACCCCTCACTGCGATGGGGATGTCAGAGCGTAATTTCCGGGAACTTCGGGCCATTCTGGACAAGCCTTACGGGATGGTCCTCGTTGTCGGTCCCACCGGCTCGGGTAAGACGACCACTCTGCACGCCGCCCTCCATGAAATCAACAAGCCCGACCGGAAGATCTGGACGGCCGAGGATCCTGTGGAAATCACCCAGTACGGGCTCCGCCAGGTTCAGGTTCAGTCGAAGATTGGCTTCGATTTTGCCGCCGCCATGCGCGCCTTCCTCCGGGCAGATCCGGATGTGATCATGGTGGGCGAGATGCGCGATTTTGAAACGGCCAAGACCGGCGTCGAGGCCTCACTGACGGGCCATCTCGTTTTCAGCACACTCCACACGAACAGCGCGCCGGAGACGATCGTCCGCCTCCTGGACATGGGGATTGACCCACTTAATTTCGCCGATGCTCTTCTCGGTATCCTCGCCCAGCGTCTCGTGCGGACCCTCTGCAAAAAGTGCAAGGAGCCCTACCATCCAGACCAGAAGGAATTCGACGACATCGTGGAGAGTTACGGCAAGGAACCCTTTCAGAAACTGAACATCACCTACGATGACAAGTTCACGCTGTACAAGCCGAAGGGGTGCGAGATCTGTAGCGGTACAGGATACAAGGGTCGGATGGGGATCCATGAGCTGATCGTCGCGTCGGACGGCATCAAGCGGCTCATTCAGAAGCATGCGGCAGTCGAAACGTTACGGGATCTGTCGATGGAGGAGGGGATGACAACCCTGTTGCAGGACGGCGTTTACAAATCGATTCAGGGTATTACGGACTTCAAACAGGTCCGAAGGGTCTGCATCAAGTAGGACGAAGTGCTGAGTGTAGGGGCGGGTTTCAAACCCGCCCCTACTTGTTTTTTATGATTCCAGCCGCTGCTTCCAGTCGCTGAGATGGCGCAGAGCATCGAGCGGGGTCAGGTTCATCGGATCGAGGCTCCGGATCTCCTCCAGCACCGCATCCCGCTCCCCGGTAAAAAGGCTGAGCTGATTTGCATTCTTTCGGTTTGCCTTCCGGCCTCGGGCGATCTTCGGCATTCCGGCCTCGTCAAGTTCCCCCTTCTCCAGGTTGTGAAGGATCTCCTTCGCCCGGGCGATTACTTCTGCAGGTACCCCGGCGAGCCGCGCCACCTGGATCCCGTAACTCCGGTTGGTCCCCCCCTCCATGATCTTCCGGAGGAAGATGATTTTTTCCCCCCATTCCCGGACGGCGATGTTGAAATTCCGGACCCCTTCCTTTGTCGCGGTGAGTTCGGTCAGTTCGTGATAGTGGGTGGCGAAAAGCGTCCGCGCACCGAGCGACGGGGCATCGTGGATGTACTCCGCCGTCGCCCAGGCGATGCTGAGGCCGTCGAAGGTGCTTGTACCCCGTCCGACTTCGTCCAGGATGATGAGGCTCCGCTTTGTGGCATGCCTGAGGATTTCTGCAACCTCGGTCATCTCCACCATGAAGGTGCTCTGCCCCCGCGCCAGGTTGTCTGCCGCGCCAATGCGGGTGAAGATCCGATCGACCACCCCGATCCGCGCCCGGGTTGCGGGGACGAAACTCCCCATCTGCGCCATCAGAACGATCAGCGCGACCTGCCGGATGCAGGTCGATTTCCCGGCCATGTTGGGACCGGTGATGATCAGAAAGCGGTTGTTCTCCAGATCGAGCAGAACATCGTTGGGGACGAAACCGGTTCCGCTGGCCTGGCGCTCCACAACCGGATGACGGCCGTCCGTGATTGTAATAACATCCTCGCTGTCCACCACGGGGCAACAGTAGTTGTAGCGCTCAGCCACTTCGGCAAGCGACGCGACGGCGTCCAGATCGGCGATCCGCGCGGCCGTCTGCTGGATCCGGCGGATCTCACCTGCAATTCTGCCCCGGATTTCAATGAACAGGTCATACTCCCTGGTGTGCCGCCGCTCTTCCGCATGCAGGACGGTTTCCTCGTATCCTTTCAATTCTTCGTTGATGTATCGCTCCGCGTTGACCAGGGTCTGCTTCCGGATGTATTCGGCAGGAATCAGCCGGGTGTTGGCCTTCGTAACCTCGATGTAGTACCCGAAGACGCTGTTAAACCCGACCTTCAAGGAATTGATTCCGGTTCGCTTCCTCTCTTTTTCCTCCAGTGCGGCAATCCACTTTCTGCCGTCCCGCATGATCACAATCAGTTTGTCGAGCTCCGGATCGTACCCCTCCCGGATGATTCCTCCCTCACGGATCGTGAGCGGCGGTTCATCCACGATCGCGCGTTCGATCAGAATCCGGAGGTCTGGCATTTCGTCGATGCCGTCACGGATTGTCCGCAGAAGAGGAACTTCGCATACGGCAATTGCATCGCGGAGTTTAGGCAAAACCAGAAGCGATGTTCGGAGGGCGGCAAGATCCCGGCCGTTGGCGAGCCCGACGGTGATCCGACTTCCGAGGCGTTCCAGATCGTGGACGTCTTTCAGAATCCCTCGAAGCGACTCCCGCAGAAGGTTTCCCTCCCGGATCTCGGAAACGGCGGCAAGTCTCTCCCTGATCCTAATGGGATCGCTGAGCGGGTGGTTCAACCACCAGCGGAGCCTCCTCCCCCCGAGGGAGGTTACCGTCTCGTCGAGGACATGGAAGAGAGATCCGCCTTTCTTTCCTTCCGCGATTGTGCTGAAAAGTTCAAGGTTCCGTTTGGCGACCTCGTCCAGGAGCAGATGTGCGCCGCTTTCATACCGGGTGAGTTCGTTAATGTGGTCAAGACGGTCCTTTTGCGTCTCCGTCATGTAGGCAAGCACGGCGCCGGCCGCCGCCGCCGAGGCCGGGTTGGATTCAAGGGCGATTCCCGCCAGTTTTTCCTCCGGGAAATGGCCGCGCAGAAGGGTGACGGCCGCCGCAGGGTCGAAATGGTCCGATGGCAGGCGGTTGATCCGACAGCGCTCCCCCTCTCCGGCGATGGATCGGATCAGGTCATCATCCCGTAGATCCTCCGCAACGAGGATTTCGCGGATCGGGAGTCCCGCCGTCTCTGCGCGGAAAAACTCCCGGTCCTCCGTTTCGGCAACGCGAAATTCGCCCGTGGAGATGTCGACGAACGCCAATGCACAGCGGCTGCCACGCACGACCAGCGCCGCAAGATAGTTGTTCTCCTTGGCATTGAGGTTCTCCGTGTCGAGAACAAGCCCGGGGGTCACCACGCGGGTCACCTCCCTTTTCAGCACCCCCTTGGCGGCTTTCGGATCCTCCATCTGCTCGCAGACGGCCACCTTGAACCCTTTTTCAATTAGTTTCGAGATGTAGGATGATGCCGCATGGTAGGGAAAACCGCAAAGAGGGATGGCGTCTTCCCGGTTCTTGTTCCGCGATGTCAGTGTGATATCAAGAACACGCGCTGCGGTAATGGCGTCCTCGAAGAACATCTCATAGAAGTCGCCCATCCGGAAAAAAATGATACAGTCGGGGTGGCGTCCTTTGACTTCCAGATACTGCCGCATGGCTGGCGTCAGGTCGTTCACTCCCATTGATCGCTCCCTGTAAAGCATAGTGCTGAGGAAAAAGGGGGGACAGCTCC
>CAIUXU010000083.1 GCA_903903205.1 uncultured Syntrophobacterales bacterium | reverse complement strand
TGTGCTGGAAGTCGCCCATACGATTATCCTGGGGGCCATCCTTCGGGAGGAGAGCCGGGGCGCCCACTTCCGGCTGGATTTCAAGACCCGAAACGACCAGGACTGGCTGAAGCATACGATCGCCAGCATCGGTCCCGATGGCGAACCGGCCATCTCCTTCAAGGAGGTGATCATGACCCGGTACCAGCCAATGGAGAGAAAATATTGATCAAGGCGAGCGCATATACCTTCAAGATCCTTCGATACGACGCACAGGACCCGGAAAGCACACCCCGTTTCGCGAGTTACCGGATCAATGTCATTCCGGGGCTTACGGTGCTGGCGGTCCTGAACCGGATCCGCGATGAGATCGACGGGACGCTCGCTTTCCGCTCTTCCTGCCGCTCCGCCGTCTGCGGATCATGCGCGATGGTGATCAACGGCAAGCTCGATCTCGCCTGTCGGACACAGGTGTCCGCTTTCAACACCGACACGATTATCCTGGAACCGCTGCCCAACTTCGAAGTGATCCGGGACTTGGTGGTTGATATGACGCCGTTCTGGCGGATGTACGACAAAATCCAGCCTTATTTGATCCGGCACTCCCCTGTCCCGGAGAAAGAGATCCTCCAGAGCGAGGCGGAGCGTTTGCGGATTGACCAGTATGTCAATTGCATCCTCTGCGCCTGTTGTTACGGCGCCTGTCCGGTGCTTGCAAGAGAACCGGACTATATCGGGCCGGCGGCGGCAGCCAAACTGGAGCGGTTCGTTCTCGATTCCCGGGATGAGCGACCCGCCGGCGCGCTGGAAATCCTGAACGATGAGAAGGGGGTTTGGGCTTGCGATACGCTGTTCCGTTGCATCGATGCCTGCCCGAAAGAGGTAAGGCCCACCGATGCCATTGTCGGTTTGCGCAAGGCGATCGTGAAAAACCGTTTTCAGAAGATGCTGGGGAAGGCGAAAGATGAAGCTTAAATATTCCCTCATCACGAGGAGGACTTTTCTCAACACGCTTTTCGGCGGCTGGCTCATCGCCTTCTGCTCCGGAACCTTTTTCACCCTGATGAAATTCGCCTTTCCCACCTTGGGCAAGGAGCCCGACTTCGTTGTGCTCAACAAGAAAGATTTCATGGATCTGGCGAACAATTCGATCAAGCGGTTCGCTTGGGGCGGCACGGTGGGGTTCTACTTCAAAAAGGCCGATGGCACAATCATGGCGCTGAAGGGCGTCTGCAGCCACATGGAATGCAACGTGGACTACAAGCCGGCGGAGAAAAAGTTTTACTGTTCCTGTCACCAGGGATGGTTCGACGAGAACGGCACGAATATCAAAGGGCCACCGCCAAAACCACTCGAGATCTTCGTGATTACGGAAGAGGGCGAAAAACTGATCATCGCAAAGAAGGGGGTCAAGGTTGAACTGCCCAAGGCTTAAAGAGTGGCTGGAAGAGCGCTACGACCTGGAAGGGATGAGAAGGCTGGTGAAGGGAAAACTGATCCCCGAGCACAGGTATGACCTCTGGTACTATACCGGCGGGATTACGCTCTTTCTGTTCATCGTTCAGTTTCTGACGGGGATGCTAATGGCCTTCTACTATGTCCCCCATATCGATTTTGCCCACAAGAGCATCATCGAGATCGTTACCAAACTCAACATGGGCTGGTTCTTTCGCTCTCTACACCACTGGGGGGCACAGTTGGCGATCGTCTTTCTGTTCATCCACCTCTTCGGGACACTGCTGCTGAAATCCTACCGCAAGCCCAGGGAATTTGTCTGGATCACCGGATTCATTCTTCTCGGTATCTCGATCTTCTTCGGACTGAGCGGTTACCTGCTCCTTTGGGATGAGAGAGCCTTTGCCGCTGTCCGGGTGGCAACGGGCGGCGCCGGGGCATTGCCGTTTGTCGGGGGATTCATCAAGGCCTTTCTCCGGGGGAGCATGGATGTGACCGGCGACACCCTGCTGCGCTTCTACGCCTTCCACGTAGCCATTCTGCCGATTCTTACCCTGGGCCTGATCGGGGTGCACATTCTGCTGGTGCAGTTGCACGGGATGAGCGTGCCCCTTTCGCTGCAAGCGGAAAAACAACGGGAAGTTCCCTTCTTCCCGAATGCCTTCTACAAGGATCTGGCGATTTGGCTGGTTGTTACGGGTGTTCTGGTGACCTTGGCGGTGTTTCTGCCACCGGAGATCGGCTTGAAGGCCGATCCACTCGCCCCGCCGCCGGAGAACGTCAAACCTGAGTGGTATTTCCTCTTCCTGATGGAGACCCTGAAGCTCTTCCCCGGCGCCATCCTGGGGATGAACGGGGAGACCATCGCCATCCTCATCGTCTCCTGCGGGATTCTCTTTTTCTTTCTCATCCCCTTTTTCGACAAAAAGTCGGCACAGGGCGAGAAAAGCCCGCTTTTCACCTGGATCGGCGTGATCTATCTTCTCTATTTTCTCACGATGACGGCGGTGGGTTTCTTCAGTTAAGGAGCGTCTATGCAAAGATTGGCCATCATAGGGAAATATTGGCGAAAAAGGGGGGACAGCTCC